>NZ_JBHUYG010000003.1:0-115465 GCF_042668795.1 Pedococcus sp. NPDC057267
GACGTGAAACGTGCGTTGGGAACTGCCGTTTCACGTCAGCAACTGCCGTTTTGCGGGAGGGCAGGGGGTCCCGGGGGCGGGCCGCCGTGGGATCAGCCCGCCGGGAGTCTCAGGTGCCGGAGTCGTTGAGCTTGCGCAGCAGCCGGGCGAGGGAGGCGATGTCGGCGGCCTCCCACTCCTGCAGCTGGGCCCGCAGGCGCGCGCGGCGCCCGAGGACCGAGCGGTCGAGCGCCTCGGCTCCCTGGGGGGTGAGCCTCACCTGCCGGGCTCGCGCGTCGTCGGGGTCCGGGATCCGCTCGACGAGGCCGAGGTCCTCGAGGGTCGTGAGGTTCCGGCTCGTCGTCGACTTGTGCAGCCCGAGCACCTCGGACACCTCGCCCCCGCGGGCGCCACCGCCGGAGGCGGACAGGTCCCGGACGGCGACCAGCACGGCATACCCGGCGGCGTCCAGGTCCGGGTGCACCTCGGCGGCGGTCCGCTGCTGGGCGCTGCGTGCCCGCCGCATGAGCCGCGTGAGCTCCACCTCGAGCTCGCCGAGCTGGGAACGGGACATGGCCACAGAGTACGGGCGCCGCTCGTGGCGCCGGTACGTCGCCCGCGGCCGGCCGGTCGCGTGTCGCCCTCCGGCGGGCCGGGCGATACTGGGCCGACCGCACCGGGCGCCGGCGCGGCCCCGTCGGAAGGCAGACCCCGTGCCCGCTCCACCCACGCCCTCGCCACGCACGCCCGTAACCCGCACGCCCGGCCCCCGCACGCCGGCGCCGTGAGCCGGCTGCGGTTCAGCGGGGCGATCGCGGGAGCGGGTTCGGCCTCGGGCGTGCGGCTCGTCGTCGGGCGGTGGCTCGACTCGCCGCTCGGCGCGTTCGCCGACGTCATGGTGGAAGATGCCGAGGGCCACCGGACGCTGCTCGCGCCGTCGCCGGGGGTGGCCGAGTTCGTGGCACGGACCTATGCGTTCGACGAGGTCGTCCAGGCGCCCGTCACCGTCGCCGACGAGGCCGGGCCACGGGGCCGGGGCTGGCGGGTGACGGCGGGGGACGTGCTGTCGCTGCACCTCGGGTTCGGCCGGCGGGCCCCCCTGGGCTGGCTGCTGCGTGCCGTGCCCGCGCCCGTCGCGACGAGCACGTGGTGGGCGGAGGCGGTGGACCCCGTCGCGCGGACCGTGCTGCGTGGCGTGCGCACCCGCGGGGCGGCGCTCGAGGGTCGGCGCGAGTGGTACGGCGCGACCGACCTGCACCGGGTCACCGCGCTGTCGGGCACCTGGCGCGGCACCGAGCTCGGCGACCTCGCACCGGTCGACCCGCCGTGCTCGTTCGGCTTCTCCTCGACCCCGCGCACGCCCGGCGTGACGCGGGTCGTCACCACCGTGGAGCTGCTGCGCCCGTCGCGGAGCCGCTGACCCGAGTGCGCGACCCGGCAGGCGTGGCAGGTGGTGCGTGGGAACCCGCGACCGTCCGGGTGGTGGCGCCTGACCGGCCGTACCCACCGGGGTTTGGCACACTGCACGCGTGCGCCGCATCACCCAGTCCCGCAAGCTGCACCAGGTCCGCTACGACGTGCGCGGCCCGATCCTGGTCGAGGCGCAGCGGTTGGAGGCCGAGGGCCACAAGATCCTCAAGCTCAACATCGGCAACCCGGCGCCGTTCGGGTTCGAGGCCCCCCAGGCCGTGCTGCAGGACATGGTCCACCACCTGCCGAACGCCCAGGGCTACAGCGACTCCCGCGGCATCTACTCGGCCCGCACGGCGGTCGCGCACTACTACCAGTCCCGGGGCCTGACCGACACGCACGTCGACGACGTCTTCATCGGCAACGGCGTCTCCGAGCTCATCTCCATGGTGCTGACGGCGTTCGTCGACGACGGCAACGAGATCCTCGTCCCGGCGCCCGACTACCCGCTGTGGACCGGCGCCGTGACCCTCGCCGGCGGCACGCCGGTCCACTACCGCTGCGACGAGTCCAACGGCTGGAACCCCGACCTCGAGGACATCGAGGCCAAGATCACCCCCAACACGCACGCGCTCGTCGTCATCAACCCGAACAACCCGACCGGCGCGGTCTACAGCGAGGAGACGGTGCGCGGCCTCGTCGACATCGCGCGCCGCCACGACCTCGTCCTGATGTCCGACGAGATCTACGAGAAGATCCTCTTCGCCGACGACCACTACCAGCCGGTGCACCACCACACCGCGACGTATGCCGGTGACGACGTCCTGTGCCTGACCTTCAGCGGGCTGTCCAAGGCCTACCGGGTGTGCGGCTACCGCGCGGGCTGGGTCATGGTGTCGGGGCCGAAGTCGATGGCCTCGGACTTCCTCGAAGGCCTGACCCTGCTGGCGAACATGCGGATGTGCGCCAACGTCCCCGGGCAGCACGCCATCCAGACCGCGCTCGGCGGGTACCAGTCGATCGAGGAGTACATCCACCCCGGCGGCCGGTTCTACGAGCAGAGCAAGACGGCCTGGCGGCTGCTCAACGAGATCGAGGGCGTGTCCTGCGTGGAGCCCCACGGGGCGCTGTACTGCTTCCCGCGGTTGGACCCCGAGCAGTTCCCCATCGAGGACGACCAGGCGTTCGTCATCGACCTCCTGCGGGAGAAGAAGATCCTCGTGACGCACGGGACCGGCTTCAACTGGTTCGAGCCGGACCACTTCCGGCTCGTGACCCTGCCGGACGTCGAGGTGCTCACCGAGGCGATCGGCCGCATCGGCGAGTTCCTCGACACCCGCCGGCGCTGACCGCGCCGCACCCGAGGGGTGCCGCGGACGCCCGCCAGGGTCACAGCGCACGCACAGGGCCAGCCCGGCCGGCGGCCAGCCCGCGGGGTCATGCTCGAGCCGTGCCGGTGGCCCGACAGGGGCCGGGCACGGGAACGAGGAGGCCGAGATGAGCGTCATCCACGAGCTGCGGGAGCACGTGCACCCCGAGGACACCCGGCGGCTGCTCTTGCTCGTCGCCGCGGCCGCCCTCGTGCCGTGGACGGCATACCTCGGCGTCTCCCTGCCCACGCGCTACACGGTGTCGACGTGGAGCCTCGCCTGGGTCGGGTTCGACGTCCTCGTCGCCGCGCTCCTCGCCGTCACGGCGTGGCTGGGGCTGCGCCGCCGGCCCGAGTTCGTCCTCGCCGCGGTGGCGGCCGCCGGGATGCTGGGCGCCGATGCGTGGTTCGACGTGGCCACCGCCAACACGGGCGACCGGCTCGGCTCGGTGCTCAGCGCGGTCCTCGTCGAGCTGCCCCTCGCGGTGGCCCTGGTCGTGACCGCCGGGCGCCGGGTGCGCGAGCTGGCGAGGCCAGCCACGCACCCGGCCTGACGGCCCTGGCGCCTCAGCCGGCGTCCGCCGCGGTGACGGCCGGTTCAGCGACGACCAACGGGTGGCGCGGGAGGGCCCGGGCGACGAGGGCGGCCACCAGCATGAGCCCGACCAGCACCGCCAGCGACGCCTCGACCGCGGGGCGGAAGACCTCGACCGTCGAGGACGAGGCGTGGGACTGCGCCACCGAGAAGAACAGCGACCCGACCGCCGCGACCCCGGTCGCCCCGGCGAGCTGGCCGGTCGTGCTGAACAGCCCGGAGGCCGAGCCGGCCTTGTCCACCGGCACCTCGGCCAGGGTGAAGACGCCGATCGGCGACACCATGAGCCCGAACCCGGCACCCGCGACGACGAACCCCGGCAGGAACGCCCACAGCGACGTCGAGGCGTCCGCCCCGTGCACGGCGACGCCGATGAGCACCGCGCCGGCAGCCCAGGTCAGGGCACCGACCTGCAGCACCGGACGGCCGATCCGCGGCGCGAGGACGGCCACCCCCAGCCCTGCGAACACCGTGGTCGTCAGCGCGAACGGCACCCCCGCGAGGCCGGCCCGAAGGACCGACCAGCCCAGTCCGGCCTGCAGGTAGACCGTCTGGCACAGGAAGTAGGACGACATCGAGGCGAAGAGGAGCGCGTTCATCGTCGACCCGGCGGCGAACCCCCGGCCGCGGTACAGGCTCGTCGCCACCAGCGGCTCGCGCCCGGCCCGCTCCGCGCGCCACTGGGCCCGGCCGAGGAGGACGAGGACGGCGACGCCGGCCGCCATCGCGGCATACACCCATGCGGGCCAGCCGAGCTGGCGCCCAAGCGTGAGCGGGTAGAGCACGCCCAGCAGGCCGAGGGCCAGCACCGCGACGCCGCGCAGGTCGATCCGCGGGCGCCGCTCGGCGACCGACTCGGGCACCCAGCGCAGCGCGGCCGCGACCGCGAGCAGCCCGAACGGGACGTTGACGAGGAAGATCGCGCGCCAGCCCAGGCCGACCACGTCGGCCTGCGTGAGCAGCGCGCCGATGACCGGCCCGAGCACCGCGGACAGGCCGGCGAGGCCGGTGAACATGCCCATCGCCCTGGCCCGCTCGTGCGGGCGGTACATCACCTGCAGGCTGGAGAGCACCTGCGGGATCATCGCCGCGGCGGCGACGCCCTGGACCGCGCGGAAGGCCACCAGCGCCTCCGCGCTCGGCGCGAGGCCGCAGGCGGCGGAGGTGGCCGTGAACCCGACGAGGCCGGCGACGAAGACGCGCTTGCGGCCGAGCAGGTCCCCGAGCCGCGAGCCGGTGATGAGCGCGAGGGCGAAGGCGAGGGGGTATGCCGCGACCATCCACTGCAGCTGGGTGTCGGTCGCGCGCAGCCCCGCCTCGATGGTCGGCAGGGCGACGTTGACGATGGTCGTGTCGAGCAGCTCCATCGTCGAGGCGAGGAACAGGCTGAGCAGGGCGATGGTGCGGGCCCGCCCGACCGGCAGCGGGCCGCGCGCGACGGCCACCTCCGTCGGCCGGGGCTCCTGCGACAGGGCGGGTGGGGCGGTCGTCGGGCTCGGGGCCGGAGGGTCGGCGTCCACGGTGGTGCTCATCGGGGTCTCCTTCGTCGAGTACTGCTTCCACCGACGACGCTAGGGAGCATTCCGGCCACTTCCTGACCGCATGGTGCGAGACTCTGGACCCATGGCCAACACGAGCTCGCGCACCCTCCGGCTGCTGTCGCTGCTGCAGACCCACCGGTTCTGGCCCGGCGGGGAGCTCGCCGGGCGGCTGGACGTGTCCGAGCGCACCCTGCGCCGCGACATCGAGCGGCTGCGCGAGCTCGGCTACCCGGTGGACTCGGTGCGGGGCGCCGAGGGCGGCTACCAGCTCGGCGCCGGCGCCTCGATGCCCCCGCTGACCGTCGAGGAGGACGAGGCGATCGCCATGGTGGTCGCGCTCAACGGCGCCGCGCAGCTCACCAGCGGTGCCCTGTCGGAGGCGTCGGTCAGCGCGCTCTCGAAGGTGGTCCAGGTCCTGCCGCCCCGGCTGCGGCGCAGGGCCGAGGCCCTGCGCGCGGTCACGGACGACTCGCCCTTCTCACAGGCCCCGACCGTGCGCGCCGACGTGCTCGCCGTCGTCGCCCAGGCGACCCGCGACACCGAGCGGATCCGGTTCACCTACCGGGCTCGAGGCGGCCAGGCGGCTGGCGCGGACCTGCTGCGGCACGTGGAGCCGCACCGGCTCGTCACGGTCGGGCGCCGCTGGTACCTGCTCGGCTACGACCTCGACCGGCAGGACTGGCGGTCCTTCCGGATGGACCGGCTCAGCGAGCCCGAGGGCACCCGGGCGCGGTTCCGCCCGCGCGACGTCCCCGGAGGCGACGCGGCGGCATACGTGCGGAAAGGCCTGTCCCGCAACGAGGTCCGCACGACCGTGCGGGTGCTGGTGCACGCCCCCGCGTCCGAGGTGGGGCCGCGGACCGGGCCGTGGGCCACGCTCACGCCGGTGGACGAGCGGTCGTGCCGGATCGAGATGGAGGCGCTCGAGCCGCGGTGGGCTCTGTTCGGGCTCGGGGTGGTCGGCGCGCCGTTCACGATCGAGGAGGCCACGCCGGAGGTGCCTGCCGAGCTCGCCGACTGGTCGGCCCGTTTCGCCGCCGCGGTGGCCGGAGGCCCACCGTGGGCTGGGACCCCGCGCCGTCGGTCGGGGCACGGCAGCGGCTGCACGTCGTCCTCCGGCCGGGTCGCGGTCAGCGGGGTGCACACGGAGGACCCGGCCCACTAGGTTCGGATCGCCCCACCGGCGCGGCCCCAGGAGCGCAGCATGACCGACACCCTCCCCAGCGCGTCCCCCGACGCCGCCACGCGCGTCTCGGCCGGCTCGGCCGGCGCCTGGTGGCGTGACGCCGTGATCTACCAGGTGTACCCGCGCAGCTTCGCCGACGGGAACGGCGACGGCGAGGGCGACCTGCCCGGCCTGCTCGAGCGCCTGCCCTACCTCGCCGACCTCGGGGTCGACGGCATCTGGATCTCGCCGTGGTTCCCCTCCCCCATGGCCGACGGCGGGTACGACGTCAGCGACTTCCTCGACATCCACCCGATGTTCGGTACGCTCGCCGACGCCGACGCCGTGATCGCCCGGGCGCACGAGCTCGGCCTCAAGGTCATCATCGACGTCGTCCCGAACCACACCTCCGACCAGCACCCGTGGTTCCAGGCGGCGTTGGCGGCGGGCCCGGGGTCGCGCGAGCGGGCGCGGTACCTCTTCCGAGACGGCCGCGGCCCGGGTGGGGACGACCCGCCCAACAACTGGATCAGCTGCTTCGGCGGCTCGGCCTGGGAGCGCGTCACCGAGGCCGACGGCCGCCCCGGGCAGTGGTTCATGCACATGTTCGCGCTCGAGCAGCCCGACCTCGACTGGACCAACCCCGACGTGCTCGCCGACTTCGACGACGTGCTGAGGTTCTGGCTCGACCGGGGCGTGGACGGACTGCGTGTCGACGCGGCCCCGGCGATGGGCAAGGCGGCCGGGCTGCCGGACGCCGACTACGGCGACATCGCCGAGTTCCGCACGCTGGAGTGGACCGACAACCCGCACTGGGACGTCGACACCGTGCACGAGGTCTTCCGCCGGTGGCGCCGGATCGCCGACACCTACGAGGGCGACCGCGTGTTCGTGGCCGAGGCCGTCGTCAACGGGCCCGAGCGCCTCGCCAAGTACCTGCGGCCGGACGAGATGCACTCGGCCTTCAACTTCCCGTACATGAAGTCGGCGTGGGACGCCGGTGCACTGCGGTCGGTGATCGACGCGACCCTGGCGTCGTACGAGCCGATCGGCGTCCCGTCGACCTGGGTGCTGAGCAGCCACGACGAGACCCGGCTCGTGACCCGGTACGGCCGTCGCACGACGAGCTCGGTCTTCATCACCGACGGCGCCGGCGAGGAGTCCGACCTCGAGCTCGGCACCCGCCGGGCCCGGGCGGCGGCGATGCTCATGCTGGCGCTGCCGGGCGGCGCCTACGTCTACCAGGGCGAGGAGCTGGGTCTGCCGAACGTCGACGACCTGCCCGACGAGGTGCTGCAGGACCCCATGTTCGCCCGCAGCGGCGGCACGATGCGCGGCCGCGACGGCTGCCGCGTCCCGATCCCGTGGGCCGGCGAGCACCCGCCGTACGCGTTCAGCCCCGCGGGTGCGTCGACCTGGCTGCCGCAGCCCGAGGGCTGGGACCGGTACACGGTCGAGCGCGAGCGCGAGGACCCCGGCTCGATGCTGTCCCTCTACCGCGACGCCCTGCACCTCCGACGTGACCTGCCAGGCCTCGGCGCCCAGGGCCTGCGGTGGCGGGAGTCGGCCGAGGGAGTGCTCGACTTCGAGCGGGGGTCGGTCCTGCGGTGTGTCGTCAACATCTCGCCGGCTCCCGTCCCGCTGCCCGGAGACGCCGAGGTGATGCTCGCCAGCGCGCCGGTCGACGACGGGATGCTGCCGGTCGACGCCGCAGCCTGGGTCCGCCCCGCCTGACCCGCAGCCACCGTCAGCCGGTGGGGCGCCGGCCCGGGCCCCGTCGCCGGGGGCCCGTCGCCCGCGTGGCTGCCGCCCCCGACCGGGCGCTGCCGCCGAAGAAGATGGACACGCCCAGCATGAAGCCGAAGTCGTACCAGCCGCCGGAGTTGCGCACCGCGTAGATCCCCACGTCGTCGCGGAACAGCGACACCAGGAACGTGATCGGGCTGATCAGCCCCTGCCAGAGCCCGAGCCAGAAGCCCGGCACGCCCGGCCCCGAGGACACCGACGGGTTGGCGTCGGCCGCGCACGCACCGACCAGCAGCAGGACTGCGACACCCATCACGACCGGCGCCAGCGCCGACCGCACCGAGGTCCCCAGGCCGCGGCGCCCGCTCACGACGCGCCCGCCTGGACGGGCGGTCCGGTGTGCCTGGCGGAGGCGCGCTGGACCATGACCACCACGAGGACCGCACCGGCGACGAGCAGCAGCACGCCGACCACGATGAGCACGGCGCCCGCGGTGCCCAGCCACGGGAGCTCGGCGCCCGCCACCACGGTCGCGAGGACCCCGGCCGAGGCGTTGGTGTTCATGACGACCACGGACCAGTCGCCGCTGCTCGGACGCCAACGCAGGTCGACGGTGCCGGCGCCCTGGGCCTGCGCGACCCAGAACCCGGCCTGGGCGGGTGCGGTCGACGGGGCGGCGCCGGCCAGGTCGCGGTCACCGGAGGAGCGGGTGGCCACCTGGGTGCGCGCCACCCCGCCCAGGTAGCGGTCGACGTCGGCCGTCGGGCCGATCCCGACGAAGACCGACTGACCGGCAGCCTGCGGCGTCACGCGGATGCGGACGTCCCCCACCACCCGGGCCGCCCAGTCGGTGCCGTCGGACCTGCTGTCCACGACCGCCGACGGTGTGACCACGGCATACCCGGCCGAGCGGACACTCCGGTCGACCACGGTGACCAGCCCGTCCTCGCGCGCGGCGTTGTCGGCGACCACGAGCGCCAGGCCACCGGTGAGCAGACC
This sequence comes from Pedococcus sp. NPDC057267, assembly GCF_042668795.1. Classification (NCBI taxonomy): domain Bacteria; kingdom Bacillati; phylum Actinomycetota; class Actinomycetes; order Micrococcales; family Intrasporangiaceae; genus Pedococcus; species Pedococcus sp. NPDC057267. The sequence goes on from NZ_JBHUYG010000003.1 coordinate 8,805, forward strand.
GAGCGAGACCAGGACGGCGACGGAGCCCGCCACGACCCCCACGACCCGGCCGGCGCCCCAGCCGGAGCGTCGGGGCGGCGCGCCGCCCGCACCGGGGGGTGGGCCCATCGGTGCCGGTGGGTACGCCCCGCCCGGTCCGCCGCCGGCGCCTTCGGGGGTGGAGCCGGTCGGTGAGCCGGTGCCCGCCGCCGCCCAGCCGGCCCCCGGCCCCGTCGCGGGTCCTGCAACCGACGAGCCGGAGGTGGGAGCAGGGGCGCCCGGGGTCGCGAAGCCCATGGCGAGCGGCTCGTGCGGGCCCTGGTCGAGGCGGAACGGCGGGTAGGCGTCGGTCATGAGCCCGACGTAGGCGGCGACCCGGATCACCCAGCGGTTGAGCCCGAGGAGCAGGTCGTAGAGGGCCTGCGGGTAGCGGCCCGTCGCCGCGAGGAGCACCCCCGCGACGAGGACGAGGACGCCGATGAGCCCGGTCTGCGCGCCCACGGTGCGCCAGCGATCCGCGGTCTCGACGGCATACGTCCCCGAGCCGACGAGCAGGGCGACGACCACGTAGTGCGGGATGGCCAGCAACCACCACTTGACGAGCACGAGGCCGCGCGACAGGTGCTCGGGGTAGTCCACCTCCAGGTGGGCGGGGTAGTCGGGCACCTCGTCCAGGGTGAAGGGCGGGTACCGGTCGGTGCCGAGCGCGCCGTAGGACCAGTACGCCACGCGCCAGCTCCAGCGCAGCACCCCGGCGTTGAAGTCGAACAGGGCACGCGGGTAGCTGCCGGTCACGAGGATCGCGAAGAACGCCACGATGCTCAGCACGGCGAAGGCCACCCAGAGGAGCGCCAGCACGACGACGTGCGGGATCGCCAGCAGCCACTTCACGAGCCACAGCCAGCGGGAGGCGTGGGGTGTGGTGTCCGCGTCGAGGTGGACGGGGTACGTGACCGGGCGCGGTGCGGGCGCCGCCGGTGCGGTCGGGAACGCAGCCATGGAAGGACCTCCTGTGTCACCTCGACCGTCGCGCCGCCACCGTGGGTCTCCTAGGGTCCTTGGGCCCGGTGTCGGCCACCGGCGGGACCTCGCGACCGCCTCGCGCACGGGCTCTCGCCTCCGGTCCCGCAGCCGTTGCAGCAGCCACCAGCCGAGCAGGGCCCCGCCCACCGGGACCTCCATCCCGATCACGAAGAGCCGGTAGAGCAGGACGGCAGCCGCCGCGGGCGCGGGTGCCGTGCCCAGGCCCACGAGCAGCCCGGTCATGCCCAGCTCGACGATCCCGGTGGCGGCCGGCGAGATCACTGCCAGCGACAGCAGCCGCTCGACCGCGAACGCCCCCGCCACCACCACGAGTGGGGGCCGCGCCCCCAGCAGGTCGAGGCACAGCCACAGCAGCACCGCCTGCAGCACCGCATACATGAGCTTGCCCACGGTCAGCCGCACCCACGCGACCCGCACGAGGTCGGCGACCGACGCGACGGCGGCGACCACCCGGTCCGAGTAGGAGGTGCCCGGTGCTGGCGGGCGGCGCACGAGGGTCGCCACGGGGTCGACCACCCGCCCCAGCCACCGGACCCGCCGGGGCTCCCGCAGCACGAAGGCCGTCACGACGACGAGCGCGAGCAGGGTGGCGCAGGCACCCAGCCCCGCGGTGGTGAGGGCCTCGGAGTGCGTCCCCGAGGCGAGGAACCAGCCGAGCGCCGCCGCCGGGACGGCGAGCCGGCCCAGCACGTCCCAGATGTTCGTGACCAGCGCCCAGCGCAGGAACGCCGGCGTGCCGAAGCCCCAGCCCCGCACCGCCCAGTAGTTGACCGCCGACCCGGCGGCGCCGCCGAGCGGGAGCAGGTTCGACACGGCACTGCCGGTGATGTTGAGGAAGAACGCCCGGCGGTGGGAGAGCCCCGGCAGCGCAGCGGACAGCGCCACCGTCTGGGCGGCGAGACCGGCCAGCCACACCGCGGCGAGCAGCGCGACCTCGGCCACGGTCAGCTGCGCCAGGACAGCACCGACCTGGCCCCATCCCACGCCGGCGACACGCGGCAGGCCGAACGCCAGGAGGGCGACCGCCAGCGCAGCGGCCGCGACGGCCTCCCCCTCCCTCAGCAGGCGCGCGCCACGGCTGGCGGGCAGCGGCGACCGCGCCCGCCGGGCCGGGCCGGTCGCGGACACGCCCCCATGGTGGGCGCACGCCGCCAGCGGGGACAGGGACCTTGGACCCCGGGCACGGCCGTGCACGGCCATCCCGGGCCACGTCCGGCCACGTCGGGACACCCCGCGACACGCCGGGACACGCGGGCACAACATCTGGTGCCGAGGTTCTGCGCCCACCACCCCATATGGTGGTCCACAGCTGGTCCGGGGCCGAGATCCATCGGCTCCGGGGCAAGAGGGAACCCGGTGCGACTCCGGGACTGCCCCGCAGCGGTGACCGGGAACGACCGCCGTCAACCAAGCACTGCGCCCCCGGGCGTGGGAAGCGACGGCCAGTAGGAACCGTGGTCGGCACCTGCCGTCCACGGCACGCCCGGGAGTCCGAAGACCTGCCAGCGGCCACGCGCACCCGCGCGTGGTGGAGTCGTGGCCTCGAGGGCGGGTCCAGCGACAGCGGTGCGACGTGTGCGGCAGCGGTATGCCGTGGACGCGCCCTGTGTCGTCGTCCCCTCCCCGTGTCCCGGCTCCTCCGGAACCGCTCGCGAGGAGAGAGCAGATGACCCAGGTCGAGGACCGGGCGCCCGGCGCCCAGGAGACCACAGGCACCGCCGCGGCGCAGCACGCGCCCGGCACCGGCACGGCGCAGGACGCGGCCGGCCCCACCCCGCGCCGCAGCACCATGCAGGTGCGCAAGCGCAACGGCGACGCCGAACCCGTCGACGTCATGAAGATCGTCCGCGCCGTCGAGCGGTGGTGCGACGACCTCCCCGAGGTCGACCCGATGACGGTCGCCACCCGCACCATCAGCGGGCTCTACGACGGCGCGACGACGGCCGAGCTCGACCGGCTGTCGATCCAGACGGCGGCCGAGATGACCGCCACCGAGCCCGAGTACAGCCGGCTCGCGGCCCGCCTGCTGTCGAACTACATCGACAAGGAGGTCCGCGGCGCCCAGGTCGCGTCGTTCAGCCAGTCCGTCCGGCTCGGCCACCTCGAGGGGCTCATCGGCGACGAGACGGCCGCCTTCGTCGAGGCCAACGCGCGTAAGCTCGACCACGCCGTCGACCCGTCCGCCGACCGGCGGTTCGAGTACTTCGGCCTGCGCACCGTCTACGACCGCTACCTGCTGCGCCACCCCCAGACCCGCGACGTCATCGAGACGCCGCAGTACTGGCTGCTGCGGGTCGCCTGCGGCCTGGCGCACACCCCGCAGGAGGCGATCGACTTCTACCGGCTCATGTCCAGCCTGGCCTACCTGCCGAGCTCGCCGACCCTGTTCAACTCGGGCACGCGGCACACGCAGATGTCGTCCTGCTACCTCGTGGACAGCCCGCGCGACGAGCTCGACTCGATCTACGACCGCTACGCGCAGGTCGCCAAGCTGTCGAAGTTCGCCGGCGGCATCGGCATCTCGTGGTCGCGGGTGCGCGGTCGCGGCGCGCTGATCCGCGGCACGAACGGCCACTCCAACGGCATCGTCCCGTGGCTGCGCACGCTCGACTCCTCGGTCGCCGCGGTCAACCAGGGCGGCCGGCGCAAGGGCGCCGCCTGCGTGTACCTCGAGCCGTGGCACCCCGACGTCGAGGAGTTCCTCGAGCTGCGCGACAACACCGGCGAGGACGCCCGCCGCACCCACAACCTCAACCTCGCCAACTGGGTCCCCGACGAGTTCATGCGCCGGGTCGAGGCCGACGAGCCGTGGTCGCTCATCGACCCCAGCGAGGTGCCCGAGCTCCCGGACCTGTGGGGCCCCGCCTTCGAGCGGGCGTATGCCGCGGCGGAGCGCGAGGGGCGCGTCGTGCGCACCGTCAGCGCGCGCGACCTCTACGGGAAGATGATGCGCACGCTGGCCCAGACCGGGAACGGCTGGATGACCTTCAAGGACGCCAGCAACCGCACCTGCAACCAGACCTCGGACGAGCAGGGCCCGGGCGCCCCCGTCGTGCACCTGTCGAACCTGTGCACCGAGATCATCGAGGTCAGCAGCGACGGGGAGACCGCGGTCTGCAACCTCGGCTCGGTCAACCTGGCCCGGCACCTCACGCCCGGGCGGGACGGGATCGACTGGGGCGCGCTGCGGTCCACGGTCCGCAGCGCGGTGACCTACCTCGACCGGGTCATCGACGTGAACTACTACCCGAGCGAGCAGTCGGCCGCCTCGAACCCGCGCTGGCGCCCGGTCGGCCTGGGGATGATGGGGCTGCAGGACGTGTTCTTCGCCCTGCGGCTGCCCTTCGACTCGGACGAGGCCCGCGAGCTGTCGACCCGCATCGCCGAGGAGGTCTACCTCTCGGCCCTGGAGCGCTCCGCCGAGCTGGCGGCGGAGCACGGCGCGCACCCGGCATACGGGCAGACGCGGGCGGCCCGCGGCGACCTCCAGCCCGACCTCTGGGGGGTGACCCCGACCCAGACCGAGCGGTGGGGCGTGCTGCGCGCGGCCGTCGCCGACCACGGGCTGCGCAACAGCCTGCTCGTGGCGGTCGCGCCGACGGCGACCATCGCCTCGATCGCCGGCTGCTACGAGTGCATCGAGCCGCAGGTGTCGAACCTGTTCAAGCGCGAGACGCTCTCCGGGGAGTTCCTCCAGGTCAACACCGCCCTCGTCCGCGAGCTCAAGGACCGGGGGCTGTGGACGCCCGAGGTGCGCGAGGCGGTCAAGCGCAGTGAGGGCTCGGTGCAGGGCGTCCTCGACCTGCCCGAGGACGTGCGCCTGCTGTTCCGGACCGCGTGGGAGCTGCCGCAGCGGGCGCTCATCGACCTCGCCGCCGCGCGCCAGCCGTACATCGACCAGAGCCAGTCGCTCAACCTCTTCCTGGCGGCGCCGACCATCGGCAAGCTCAGCTCGATGTACCTCTACGCCTGGAAGGCCGGGCTGAAGACGACGTACTACCTGCGCTCGCGGCCGGCGACGCGCATCCAGCAGGCGACGGTGTCCGTCGCCGCGAAGGCGCCCACCGCGGGCGGCGCGTCGCCCACCGCGACACCGCTTCCCAGCACCCCGACCGACCAGGAGGCCATCGCCTGCTCCCTGGAGAACCCCGAGACCTGCGAGGCGTGCGAATGACCCTCTCCCACAGCGAGACCCGGATGCTGCTCGACCCGGGCATGAACCTGACCCTGCGGCCGATGCGGTACCCGCACTTCTACGAGCGCTACCGCGACGCCATCAAGAACACGTGGACGGTCGAGGAGGTCGACCTGCACTCCGACCTCGCGGACCTCAGGAAGCTCACCGAGGCCGAGCGGCACCTCGTCTCGCGCCTCGTGGCCTTCTTCGCGACCGGTGACACCATCGTGGCCAACAACCTCGTCCTCAACCTCTACCAGCACGTCAACTCGCCCGAGGGCCGGCTGTACCTGAGCCGGCAGCTGTTCGAGGAGGCCGTGCACGTGCAGTTCTACCTGACGCTGCTCGACACCTACGTGCCCGACGAGGACGAGCGGGCCGAGGCGTTCGCGGCGGTCGACACGATCCCGTCGATCCGGCACAAGGCGGAGTTCTGCTTCCGCTGGATCGACTCGGTGTTCGAGCTCGACCGGCTGGAGACCCGCGAGCACCGCAAGGCGTTCCTGCTCAACCTGATCTGCTTCGCCGCGTGCATCGAGGGCCTGTTCTTCTACGGCGCGTTCGCCTACGTGTACTTCCTGCGCTCCCGGGGGCTGCTCAACGGCCTGGCGTCGGGGACCAACTGGGTGTTCCGGGACGAGTCGATGCACATGGCGTTCGCGTTCGACGTGGTCGAGACGGTGCGGGCCGAGGAGCCCGACCTGTTCGACGACGAGATGGCCGCGCAGGTGCGGGCGATGCTCCGCGAGGCCGTCGACGCCGAGGCGCAGTTCGCGCAGGACCTGCTCGGCAAGGGGGTGGCCGGGCTGTCGACCACGGACATGCGGCTCTACCTCGAGAACGTCGCCGACCGGCGCCTGCAGCAGCTCGGGCTCGAGCCCGAGTACGGGTCGGCCAACCCGCTGGCGTTCATGGAGCTGCAGGACGTGCAGGAGCTGTCGAACTTCTTCGAGCGCCGGGTCTCGGCCTACCAGGTGGGCGTGTCCGGGCAGGTCGGCTTCGACGACGACTTCTGATCCGGCGGGTCGTGTGCCAGGTGGTCGTACCACGAAGACCACCCGGCACACCCCGCCCCGCCGCGGCGGCCACGGCCCCCCGGCTGCCCGCCGCGCGCTTGGGCTCGTTCGCGACGGTCCTCCTGCGGGTGCCTGTGGTCAAGAGGCGCAGGGTCGTATGCCGGTGATGTCCGTGAAGTCCCGTGCGCCCGTGGCACCCTCGTGGTCGCGGGGCGCGACGGCATACGCTGGCCGCATGTCCCGGCCACTCGCCCTCGCCCTCGGGGGTGCCGTCTTCGCCGTCGGCGTCCTGTGGACCCTCCAGGGGCTCGGGGTGGTCGGCGGCAGCCCCATGACGGGGGTGACCCTGTGGGCCGTCGTCGGCCCGGTGGTGGCGCTCGTCGGGCTGGCGCTGGCGCTGCGGGGGGCCCGGCTCCGCCGCTGACCCGCGGACCGGGGGCGGCGGTCAGGTCGACGCCCGACCGGGGACGACGGCGCCCGCTGGGCGCCTCAGCGCGAGACGGCGGTGAGTGCGTCGACGAAGGCCTGCGCGCCGGCCTTCACCCGCTCGGTGTGCCTCGCCTGGTTCCACGCGTCCCACCGGATCCGCAGCTGCGCCTTCCCGCCCGGCCCGGCGTCGACGACGACGCCGATGTCCGTGACCGGCACCCCGACCGGACGCCCGCCCCTCGGCACGACCGCGGTCCTCGAGGACGGGTCGCCCAGGCCGAGCATCGACCACGGGAGCCGCAGCGTGAGCCGCTTCCCGCTGAGCTGCCACGTGGAGCGGTCGTCGAAGCCGCTGGCGGCGGGGTCCCAGGTGCCGCGCCGGAGACGACCCACCTCGAGGAACTCCGCCGGGGCTTTCTCCTTGGTCAGCGGCAGGACGAACGGCCGGTTGGTCGTCAGCCGCTCCAGTGACCAGCCGTCGGCGGCCGGCCTCGGCACGGCGCCGGCCGGCAGGCCGTCGAGCAGCAGCGGGTCGATCGCGCCGTCGACCACCATCGTCGCAGTCGCGCTCCGCGGGTCGACCGTCACCGCGTAGTCGTTCACGCCGGCCTGCTTCGCGGCGTTCCCCGGCAGCGCGAGGCCCCCGGGCACGACGTCGAAGCCCAGGCGCACCGGTGCCGTCGGCGCCTTCTCGAGGTCCAGGGTGAGGTGGACCCACGACTCGTCGTGGTCGAGCGCCACCCGCTGGACACCGGAGCGCGACTCCCACGGCACGCTCTGGCCCACCCTCGACGGGTCCTGCGCCACGAGGCCGAAGTGCTGCTCGTTGGTGAGCGGGTCGTGCCAGAGGGACCGGCGCTCCCCGTCGACGACCGCCTGCCGCGGCAGCGTGTTCCAGGTGAACTTGAACCACTCGTCGACCCAGGAGAACAGCAGGCCGCCCGCGAGACCGGCGTCCTTGAAGGAACGCAGCATCGCGGCGTCCATCGCGAGCGCCTCCTGCTCGCTGTGGTCGCCCTGGTCCCGGCCCCTGGTGCCGGCATGGGCCGAGCCCAGCGAGGAGGGGACGCCGAACTCGCTGACGAGCAGCGGCATCCGCGGGGCGAAGTGCCGCTTGAGGTCGAGGAGGTAGGCGAGGTACGGGTCGTCGGCCCCGGCGTAGGCGGGCTGGTGCCGCAGGAAGTCCGGGTAGTACGGGTAGGCGTGGAAGCTGGCGAACGTCCCGCCGGGCCACGCCGTCGTCGGCAGCACGTGGGCCGCGTCCACGCCGACGGCGTCCTCGCTGGGGAGCGGCTCCGCCGGGTGGTGCAGCGGGTCGGTCGTCGGCCAGTTGACGAAGGCGATGGGCGCCGAGACGCCGCGCGCCGCCTCGCGCGTCGCGAGCTCGTCCATCCGGGCGGCCAGCCACCGCTCGGTCGGGCTGGCGTCGGCGGTGTTGGCGAAGTACCGGCCGCGGTGCAGCGGCGCGGCGGCGTTGCGGGCGTCGGACGCGCGGGTGGCGTACCCGTCCCACTCCACCCCGACGATCCACGCCGCGACCCAGGGCGACACGTCGGCCGTCCAGGTGCCCCCGGCGCGCCCGCTCCGCGCGGCGCGGGTGAGGTCGCCGTGCACGGCCGCGGACGCGTCCCGCAGCTCCGCGGCCATCGCGGCGGTGGGCCCGGCCGCGAACAGGTCGTGGCTGGTCAGGTAGGACTCGTCCGGCAGATAGACGCCCTGGACGAGGTAGATGGGAGCGTCCCGGTGCGCCTCGTTGTACGCCTTGAGCTCCTCGTACATCGCCGGCGGGTGGATCGTGTAGACGCGCAGCGTGTGCACGCCCATCTGACCCATCTGGGCGAACCAGCGGCGGTACTCCTCGCGGCTGATCGCGAGCTCGCCCGGGCTGTGGCCGGGGGTGGTGCTCCCGAGGTTGACGCCGGACCAGAAGTCGACGTCGCCGTGCCGGGTGTGCAGGAGCAGCCGGTCGCCCCGGGCGGCGGCGACGGTGGACAGCCCGCCGGTGGTCGCGGGGGCCGGGGCCCAGGAGCGCGGGTCGGCAGGCGCCGGCTTCCAGCTCGCGGGGGCGGCCGCCTCAGCCGGCGTCGCCCTGGTGGGCGCGGGGTCCGAGGTGCACGCGGCCAGCGAGGCGAGCGCGAGCACGCCGACGAGGGCGGCGGACCTGGTCGGTGCCCGTCGCGGGGCAGGCGTCATGGTGCGGCTTCCGTCGTGCTGGTGCGGTCCGGTCGACCGTATGCCGGGAAGCGGCCGGACCCTGGCGGATGTGCCCGTTTCCGCCCGTTCGGCCGAGGACGCGCTGGCCGAGGGTCCCAGGCATACCCCGCACGCCAGCGGGTAGGACGCGGCCATGAGCGAACGCGCAGACCTCTCCTCGATCCCGGCCCAGCAGCAGGAGTGGCCCGGCAGCCTCGCCGCGCTGGACCCGCGACCCGACCACGGCGAGACGTCCTGGCAGGGCCGGGCCCGGCTCGCCGGTCGTCGGGCCCTGGTCACCGGTGGCGACTCCGGCATCGGCCGGGCCACCGCCATCGCCTTCGCCAAGGAGGGGGCGGACGTGGCGATCGCCCACCTCCCCCAGGAGCAGGCAGACGCCGACGACACGGTCGCGGCCGTCCGCGCCGAGGGCCGCACCGGCGTCTCGTTCGCCACGGACCTGCGCGAGCACCAGGCGAACGTCGAGCTCGCCGCCGGAGCGGTGTCGGCCCTCGGGGGCCTCGACGTGCTCGTGTGCAACGCGGCGTTCCAGATGTCGCACGACGAGTTGCGCGACTTCCCGCCCGACCAGGTCCGCCGGACGTTCGAGACGAACGTGTTCTCGACGTTCTGGCTGGTCCACGAGCTGGCGCCCCACCTGGCCGACGGCGGCAGCATCGTCGTGACGACGTCCGTGCAGGCGTACCAGCCGAGCTCGCACCTGGTCGACTACGCCGCGACCAAGGCGGCCCTGACCAACAAGGCGGCCCTGACCAACATGGTGGTCAACCTCGCGCAGGAGCTCGGCGCCCAGGGCACGCGGGTCAACGCCGTCGCGCCGGGCCCGATCTGGACGCCCCTCATCCCGGCGACGATGTCGGCGGACAAGGTCGAGGGCTTCGGGGCGGACGTGCCGCTGGGCCGCGCCGGGCATCCGGTGGAGGTGGCAGCGGCATACGTGTTCCTCGCCTCCGACGAGGCGAGCTACGTGTCCGGGACGGTGCTGGGGGTCACCGGCGGCAAGCCGGTGTTCTGACGGGCCGGTGTCCCGACCCGGGTCCTTCGGCCCTGTTCCCGCCGTCGCGGCACCCGGCAGCGTGGAGGCAGGTCGCCAGCGGGCGGCTGCGTGGACGAAGGAGCTGAAGGTCCGATGATGTACGGCGACGGCGGCTGGGGTTGGGGCTGGTGGATGATGGGCGGCGGCGTGCTGCTGCTCCTGCTGGTCCTCGTGGCCGCAGTGGTGGCCATCGTGGTGGCCGGCCGGCCGCCGAGGGAGACGCGCACGACGTCCGGCACCCCGCCGGTCCAGGGGCAGGCTCCCGGCCCGTCCGACGAGGCCCTGCAGGAGCTCGACCTGCGGTTCGCCCGCGGCGAGGTGGACGAGGACGGGTACCGGCGCACCCGCGCCCTGCTCACCCACCCGCCGGCCTCGTGACGGCATCCCCTGACGTCGCCGGACCCTGACCGGCGACGACAAAGCCCCGGCCGCCTGTGGCGGGCCGGGGCTGCGTCGTCTGTCTCAACTCAGAGCGCGCCCGAAGGGATTCGAACCCCTAACCTTCTGATCCGTAGGGATCCTTGGAGGGGACGGGAGCCGACCCGGCGCGCCCACGGCCGACACCTCAACCCGGACAAAGTAGCAGGTCAGCGCCACGCCAGCCATAGTGTCGGGACTATGCCCATCAGGTCGGGCAGGGTCGCGCGACCGAGCCCTCACCGGCCTATTTGGGCCGAAATTGGGCCGAGGCTCCATGAGGGCCGCCCGTCCAAGAGCGGCCAGCAGCCGGCCACATGGGCGAGACGCCGCGTGCCCCAAAGGCCGGTATGACGCGCCGAAGGATCGCGGAAGCCCAGTGCGTTTGGGTGAGACATTCGAACGATTCCTCACCGGGTCGCTAGCAAAATCCATTGGCGGTCCGCGAAACCTTGGAGGAGAGCGATCTCGGGATCGAGGAGGTCCCTGCGGGCGGCCTGCGCAGAGTGATGGCCCCGCGATCCAACTCGATTCGCTAGCTAAATGCGGTCTCATCACGGGTCTGCCTCACGACGCCGCGAACCACGCTCCGGAGCGCATCGACGCAACCGAGTCACCTCTCGACGTTCGTGCCGGTGCTGTGATCACGCTTGGCATTTCGGCACGGTTCTCTGGGACCCCCAGAGGAGCCAGCCGACTGAGCAGGGTCTTGGGGCGTGGGGCCGGTAGAATTGGACGGAACGAAGGAGGGGCACACGATGGGTCAGAGCACTTCGCCCGACAAGGGCTCGTTCAAGACGGTGAAGGTTGGCAAGAAGAAGGCCGGGTTCACCAAGAGCGGAAACTTCAAGCCGGTCAAGGTCACGAAGACGAGCCGCAAGGTCGTCGTCGAGAAGGCGATCCACAGCGGCGAGATGGAGGGCGTCCACGTGTCAGAGAAGGGCCGGGAGGACGCCAATGAGTACGTTGCCGGACACATCGACTCCGACCAGCTGGTCGCCCGGGCGCGGGCCCGGTATGGCCTTGACTGAGCCGGCCGATGATCCCTACATCGACCCGGCGACCGGGGTTCTGCGGAACCTCGTAGGTGCCAAGACGAAGGTCGCGCTCGAGGAGATCGAGGGCGACCTTTCGTTTGCCCGGCTGGTCCAACTGGTCGACCACCCAGTGGCGCCGACCGGGGACCTGGACGAGCTGCGCGCCATCCACCGACACCTGTTCCAGGACGTATACACTTGGGCGGGCGAGCTGCGGACCATCAACATGCGCAAGTCCGTACCTGGCGCCGACCTGTTCCTTCCCGTCGAGCTGCTGCGGCCCGCCGCCGGCAACGCGTTCATGCAGCTGCGCGAGGACAACATGTTGACCGGCCTTTCTCGCGAGGAGTTTGTCGAACGACTCGCACACCACTACGACCAGGTGAACTACCTCCACCCGTTTCGAGAAGGCAATGGACGAACCCAGCGTCTCTTCTGGGACCGGATCGCCGTCAACGCCGGCTGGGTGCTCGACTGGTCGAAGACGAGTGGCCAGGTGAACGACCACGCCTGCCGCATCGCCACACGCGACAGCGACCTGACCCCGCTGAAGCGGATGCTCGACGACATCGTTCGCGACCTGCCGGCCGATGGCCGCGCCCCCGGCGTCATGCCAAGCCTGACGCTGGGCACCGCCATGTCGCGGCGGCGCACCAAGATGCCGGAACCACCGGCGGACCTGCCTCCAGGACCGGGCGGCGGCCGCGGACCAACTCGCGGGGGCCAATAGCTGCGTTTGACGGCCTTTGGTCCGGATGGTCTGCGATTCTGAGCCTCATCGTTCGCGCAGAGGGGGATGAGAGTTTGTCGACGACCGTGCCGTGGCCGATCGCGCCGCACACCGTGGTGAAGCACGAAATCTACAAGCGGTACCTGAGCTCGTGGTTCGAAATCCTGCTGACATCCAGAAACGCCTTCCGGTCCGCAACGTACGCGGAGGGCTACGCAGGACCAGGGATCTACAGCGGGGGTGAAGCGGGCTCGCCGGTGCATGCAGTCGAGGCCCTGATGGCCTCGACGAAGATGCAGACCTGCTCGAGGCCGGTGGCGTTGGTCTTCGTCGACAAGGACCCCAGGTGCACGGCGCTGCTCGCTGACCGGCTCGCCGCGGTGGGGATGGAACCAGATGAGGCCAGCGATGATGAGACTGTGCGAGGGTCCATCCCGGGTCGCGCGGGCGAGACGTCTGTGGCGATCGCGCGAGGGGAGTGCGGCGATCGCTTCCTCGAGCAACTGGACGAGGCTGGCGCTTGGGACACGCCAATCTTGGCCGTGCTCGACACGTGGGGGCTGCCGACCTTTCCATACGAGATCCTGCAGCGCGTCGCCGCCAACCGCGCGAGCGAGGTCATCGTCACGTTCGGGCCGCAGCATTTCATCCGGTTCCACGCGGACAAGGGACCGGAGGTCGACGAGATGTTCGGGTGGGATCCCGCGTGGCGACAGATTGCCGGTATGCCCGATGGGGAGACCAAGAAGCGGCACCTGCTCACTGCCTATCGCGCAGGTGTCGGCAAGGCGGGCTTCGGCCACCTTGTCGACTTCGAACTCGTCGACACGCGAGGGGAGTCGCTGTACCTGGTGTTCGGCACCAACGACCACAAGGGACTGTCTGTGATGAAGGAGGCCATGTGGAACGTTGACCCGAACTTCGGTGTGAGGTTTCGCGATCCTCGCGACACCATGAACGAGGCGCTGTTCGTCGTCGACGACCCCCAAACCGCGCAGCTTGAGCGACTGTTGGTCGATCACCTGGCGGTCGTCCATGCCGAGGGTAAGCCCGACGTCTACGTGGAGATCCTGCGACGTTGGGCACTGGAGGAGACCATCTACCGCGAGCCCCACGTCATTCCTGCCCTGACGAAGCTAGTCGAGGCTGGCATCGTGCAGGCGGATATGGATCCAATACGCCGTGGTTCGCGCGTGCGGCTCACTCCTACCGTTGACTAAGCCGAAACCGGATACTCGTCCCAGGTGCGGCCGTCCAGTTCGCGGCCGAGTCGCTTGGGACTGCGGGCGGCCCACTGCTTGAAGAAGAACGGCACTTCGGCACCTAGACAGGCGTCACGTATCCCGCGCGCCCAGGCGATGTCCATCGGTCTGTAGTTGGGTCCCGACTCGCCGCCGGCGATGACCCAGCCGATCCCCCCGAGGTTGATGCCGTCGAGCGGACCCAGCAGGGGCTCGCAGGACAGGAACCGGACGGTCGCTGGGATCCGGCGCAGCTGGTCGATGCGATGGAAGTAGGCGCTGGACTCCACCGAGACGCCGAGCCACATGTTCGGCGGGAAGTCGAGTTGGTCCGCGAGGCGGCGGGCGCGCACGGCGCGCTTGGTGAGGACCTGGTAGGTGTGCTGCGGGGTGTCAGCCATGACGGCGAACACGTCCTGGATGAAACTCACCGGCACCCGGGCGTGGAACAGGTCCGACATCGAGTTGACGAATACCAGCTGCCGCGATCGCCAGCCGTAGGGCGCTTCGAGCGCGGAGGGATGAGTGGTCACGGCGAAGCCCGGCCCGCTGGTCCGTGGGTCTCCGTCGTTCTGGTACTTGGCGACCCCCATCGCTTTGAGGCGCTTGGACAACGTGAGCGCGTAGCAGTTGTCACAGCCCGCTGAGATGCGGTCGCATCCTGTTACCGGGTTCCAGGTCGTCTCGGTCCACTCGATGCCCGATCGGCTCGACATCGCGCCCTCCTTGGCATTCGAACGTGTGTTCGATTGTATCGGTACCCGGTGTCAGTCATCGTCGCAGCCGGGCGGCCGGTTGTCGTGCGGCGCGCTGGCTAAGGAAGCAAGCTGATCGTCCAGCCGGTCGCTGGTCTTCGAGGCATCGTCGGTGGGGAGCCGCGTGTCGCGGTCATTTGGTCGAGTGGGCACCGAACCGGTCGGTGCGGGTAGCTCCCGCTGGGTTACGGGGTGAGTCGCATGTCCGACCGCAACGTCTCGAGGTCCATTTCGGCTCGGTCAAGGATGTCCTTGGCCGACTCTTGGCAGTAGTTGTGCTTGCTGCCGTCGGCGTCAGTGACGACGAGGCAGGTCTCGTCCTTGAGGATGTCGTGCTTGTGCTTCCCTGCCTTGTGGCGCGAGCAACCCCGCTTGCGCTTTGCGGTCTCGACCTTGACATTGCCGAGCACGGCCTTGATCTGGGGCATGGAGGGCTTCCTCTCGTGTGGTCCTACAGCTTCTTGGCGATGTCGTCGCGGACGCGGTCGGCGATCGCGTCGAGGTCGTCGAATACCCGAGTGAGTTCGGCCGCGGACGCCTTGCCACGAGCGTCCCCGAGCTCCGTAGTGACCGCGGCGTTCAAGAGTCGGGTGACGACGCGTAGATTGGATTGGCGGGGCCCCCGGGTGACCTTCATCAGCGTGAAGCCATTGCGCGGCACATCTAGGTCCTCAAGGACCCGGTTTGCCACCGACATCGTCCGCTCGTTGAGCCGGGTCCGAGCGCTCTGGCGCTTGCGCTGCGGCGGGACCGGGATGGGCAGCGGCTGGTCCACCGGCTGGGTCGTCTGCTTAGCAAGCAGGCTCGCCCGTAGCTGTTCGAGGGTGATGATGTCGCGCAGCTGAAGACCCGGGGCGACGTCACGGTCAAGCATCTCCTCGAGGACCCGGTCGTCGGTGGGGTCGAGGTATGCCTGGTCGATGAAGCTCGCGAGGACCTCGTTGTTGACCAACATCCCGTTGTCAAAGCGCCGCGCGCGACCATGGCCGTCGGCGTCGGCCTCTTCGACCGCGGTGCCCGACGTGCCCGTGGTCCAGTCGTGGATGAGCTCCTGGTCCTCCAGGTCGAGTTCGCGGAACTCCGACCATCGCTCGTCGTTGTTCAGGCCGACGTGGGAAACGACGAAGCCACGGTTGTCGGGGTGGTCGGGCATGTTCTGTTGGACGACGCGCATCACCCGGCCGACGAACTGGATGTAGGGCGCAAGTGAGCGGAAGGGGCGGAAGATCGCGGCGACGCTGAGACGCGGGTGATCGAACCCCTCGCCAAGCATCTGAACCTGGACGATGCAGTCGAGCGTCCCGGTCTTTAGCCTCTCGAGGACGGCGTCGATGTCGTCCTCGTCCATGCCGCTGTGGATCTCGGCGGCGACGTAGCCGCACTCCTCGTATAGGGCGCGGACCTGTCGAGCGTGGTCGACCGAGCATGCGGCGGCAATGATCTGGTGCTTGATGCCGGTGTCGGCGCGCATGGTGTTGCACTGCTGGATGCTGGCCTCGACGATGTGGCGGTTGCACTCCTCGCTGAGGGCCACGCCGCGCCGGAACCACGCCTCCTCACGAAGCTCGAGAACCTCATCGAGGGTGTGCATGCGGCTGTCGTCGGCGTAGGTGAAGTAGAGCTCGGCCGGGGCGACGTTGCGAGAGTTGATCTGCTTGATGTAGCCATTCACCATCGCGCGTGCGAATGAGAAGCGGTATAGCACGTCACCGTGCATCTGCTGTTGGTCGGCACGGAACGGCGTTGCGGTGAGGCTGATGACCTTCGCGTCGGGGAAGCGGCGAAAGACTTTCTGCCAACTCTCGGCCGGAGCGTGGTGCCCCTCGTCGACGAGGATCATGTCAAAGAAGTCGGGGGGGAACTGCGGGAGCCATCTATCGGCACGGCTTGCGAGTTGCTGGACGTTGGTCACGACGAAATCGCTCTCGATGGCGTCGTGGACGTTGGCCCTGGCGCCGTCGAGGACTGCGGTCCAAGGGCCGGCGGTGAAGTCGGATAGCACTCGGGTCTTGGTCCAGAAGCATTCGCGACTGGTGACGTCGAGGGCGTCCGTGACTCCCTTACGGATAGTCAGGTTCGGGGTGATGACCAGGACGCGACCCTCGGAGATTCCGAAAGGCAGGGTGGCCATGATGCCGGTCTTCCCACAGCCGACGGGGATCTGAAGGATGCCAGGCTCCTTGGAGTTGGCGAAGTGCTCGCGGACGGCGCGGTGCGCCTCCTTCTGCGGCTCGCGAAGCAAGTCGTTGGCCTCAATGTCGGCGTTTGCGGTGGTGAAAACCGATGTCTGGCTGGTGGCGTCCTCGGCCCGGCGGTACTCGAGCCGAAACGGCTCGAGGTCGGCGCGACGGTAATACCGGTGCTTGCTGCCAGGCCGCCGCACGGCGGGGAGCCTGCCGTCGCGATCCCACCGGCGCAAGGTCTGCGCCGAAACGCCGACATACTCCGCAGCCTCGGCTACGCGGACGAAGTCAGAGTCAGGATTATCACTCACCTAACTAATCTAACATTCTTACCATAGCCGCACAACTACCACTAATGCCGAAAGGACACAGGTGGGAGTCAACGGATCCAGCATGTCCGTGCGACGCGCGTCAATGTGGGCCGATAGGTCACACCCGCACCGTTTGAGTCTGCGGCTGCTCTCTCGGTCGCGGTGTCGGTGTTCGGTTGGGCTGCGGTGGCTGGGCTCGTCGCCGGTTGGGTGGACACGACCAGCCACTCGGGCATCGTCGCCCGTGAGTCTTGAGTCGCGCACTATTGCGTTGTCGCTACCGCTCGCAGCGCGGTCCTGGCACGTCCACTGCCGGCTTCGGCGGGCACCGGTCGTGCAACGCTCGCCCGAGGCAAGGGGTTTGTTCAATGGCAGGCTGGCCCGCGGGCATTCTGGTTCCCAGATGGCTGCCGGCGCACATCGCTGACCGGGCGTCGCTGACGAGAGCGCTGATGGTGTCCATGAGCTGGCCACGGACGCTGTAGGGAAGTCGGACGGCGCGGTTGGCGAGGAGGTCCTGGGGAGTCGCCGCGGCCGCGCGGGGACTGTCATCGGCGGTGACGTGGCTGCCGAGGCTCTGGCGATGGGCGGCCATGGCCATGCTGTTGACGGCTCTCGCGGCGCCGGTGAGCCGGCGATCATGTACGGCGTCGCTGGTCACGTGGGCGAGGTCGACGTTCGCGGAGAGTACCTGCCCGACGAGCGCGGGAATGCGGCTGAGGTCGGTCCGTGCGGCGATGACCGCCGTCCGTGACGTGGCGGCGCCTTCGTGGAGGATCTCCAGGAGGGCGGCTCTGGTTTCCCTACCGGCTGCGGCCAGATCGGGGTTTGTGCGGCGGTCGGCGGGTGGGGTGAGTGCCGACCAGGTGCGGGCGAGGGTCTCCCAGCGCGCTTGGGCGGTGACGAGGGCGCGGTCCAGGTGGCCGCGGTGTTGGGCCTGGTCGACGTGCCCGGTCTCCGCGGCGGCACGCAGCAGGACACTGCTGCCGGTCAGGATGACGGCTTGGGTGCGGGCTGCGAGCATGAGGTCCGCGGTATGGGTGCTGCCGGCGAGGACGCGGTGGCTGACGACGTCCCAGGAAGCGAGGGCTTGGGCGAGGCGGCCGGCCGCCGGCGGGTCGCGGTGTTCCCCGGCGAGATCGCCCGGGTAGAGCTGGACAACGACACTGCCGGCGAGGTGCTCGAATGCGGCGATGTGCTCGTAGGCGGCGCGGACCTGCCGCAGCGACTCACCGGCCGGCACACGACGGTGGGCCGCCAAGTTCGCCTCCAGCTCCCGCAGGTGACGGCCGACCGCGACGTTGACGCCGTGGGAGCCGACGTACAGGGTGTGCAGGATCCGGGTTCGGGCGGCCTTCAGGTCCGCGAGCTGTGCGTCGGTCAGCGGAGGCTGAGGGGTCCGGTGCCGGGTGACCAGATCATCGGCGCGGGCGAAGCTGCTGGCGATCTCCAGGTGGCGCTCGTCGGCGCGGCCCTGACCCGGCCAGCCTGTCCGGTGTCGCCGGTGGTGGGAGTCGGTCATTGCCTGGAGTCGCTGCATCGTCAGGTCCCCGAGGTCGGGGAGCCTGTCCTCGGTGCCCGGCTGGGGCGGAGCGGTGGTTGGCAGGGCCCGCCATAGCTCGCCAGCGGCTTGGACGACCTCGCCCCAAGCGCGCAGCATCGTGGCGGCCTCCAGGTCGTGTACCTCCATCAGGATGTCTCTGGCGGTGTGATCGGCGTGCAGGAGCAGCTCGCCGACGCTGCGCTGGTCGGTGCTGTTCACGAGGCGAGCTCGGACATCAGGTCGCACACCTCGACGACCAGTTGCGACCCGCCCGCAGGCAGGTCCTCGACCGGGCACCGGCGCAGAACCTTCTCGGCCGCGCGCAGCAGCGCGAGCGGGTCGTCGCCGGTGATGTCCTCGACCGTCCCGAGGCTGACGTCTGCGGGGAGCAGTTCGAGCGCCTGGGCTGCGGCCAGATCCAGTCCGAGGCCTCGGAAGCGGAGGCGGGGGTCGGGCGTTGACCGCGCCTGCGCCCAAGCGAGGTCTGAGGCCCGGGCCAGCAGGGCGGCGGCCGTCGCCAGGCACGCGGCGGGATCGATGGTGGCGGCGGTGCGGGGGTCGGTGCGCATCATGGCTGATCTCCTCGTGGGTGGGGATGCGTCGATTGGTCTATCGACTCAGGTCGCGGCGCGGCAGGCGGCACGAACGTTCGGCTGTGGATGAAGCGGCCGAGACTGTCGTCGGTGGGGATGACACTCTTCGTGAGCCTTAAGGCCACGGGTGCCTTCCTGGCGGTCACCACCGCCGACAGTGGAGATAGAGGCACTAGTGCAGAGGGTCGGATGCGAGGTGATGGGAATGACGACGCTGAAGAAGGTGGGGGCGTACGGTCCCGCCGTGGTGGTGAGCGTGGTGCTGACGTTCGTCGTAGGGGCTGTGCTGCCGCCGCCGGTGGGGCTGGCGGTGTTCGTGGGTGGCCTGACCGTGATGGTCGCCTTGCTGCTCGGTGTGGGTGAGTCCTCGGCGGTTCGCGTCCTGTTCCGCGCACGAGGCCTCACGCTCGCGGAGGCTGATGCCCTTGCGCCGGCCGTAGCCCTGCTCTGTCAGCGCGGAATCCCGATGAACCGACTTGACCTTCGTGTGCGAGACGGGGTCGTGCCGATCTCCGCCTGCGGGGTGGGTCGCCGGACCGCGGTGGTCTCGGCCGGCTTGGTCGGCGCCGTCCGCGACGGGCAGCTCCCCGTCGACCAGGCGGCCGCGGTGCTCGGGCACGGGGCCGGCGTCGTCCTCAGCGGCGCGGTGCGTTCGGATCCGGCTTTGGCGTTCTGGACGCTGCCGTGGCAGGTCATCCAGCGCCCCGCGTCCGCCCTCGCCGTGGCGTGTCGGCGGCTTCCCCTGGCCGCGATGGCGTGGAAGGTCCGGTTCGTCCTCGCCGTCGTCGCCGCCGTGCAGGCCGTAGCGGCCGGTCAGCCCGTCGTGGCGCTCGTGCTGGTGACGGCCACGGCCCTGACGTACGCGGCGTGCGCGGGAGGTCGCGCGTGGGCGGCCACGATCATGGACATCGGAGACGAGCAGGTCGCTCGGGCCGGCCTGGCCAATGCCCTGGCTCGGTTTCTGCTCCGGTGCTCAAGGTCGCCATCGACACACGAGCGGGTCCACGCCCTCACGGGTCCGGCCCTGCGGCCGCGGCCGGCTCTGGTCACCTCCGCGCCGTAGATCCGGGTCGACTCAGCTGGACGTGGGCCTCCACAAAGGGGACGGCGGCAGCCTTGGTGTCTGGGCCCGCCCATCGGACACGTTCTGTAGGAGTCAGCAGCCCGCGTCGTCCGGGGCCACGACGGCCAGCAGCTGGTCGATGCGCCGGTGCGGAACGTAGTTGAGGCCTACGAGGGGGACGCATCGGCTGCACAGGTCCACGCCGGTCGGCGCGCAGACCCAGTGGCACCCGCCGGGACACGCGTGGAGGTCGGTGCACCCGCAGACGAGGCACACCCGGCGACGCGAGTGTCCGCCTGCCTGCACGGTCTCGATTTCCGCTGCGAGGTCGTCGGCGGCGGCACAGAGCCGGCCGGCCGCCCTCGGGTGCCCCGTACGTCCACCTGACGCCATGTCCGCGGCCTTGGGTCTCGACGCGTGTTGTCGAGGAGTCCGGGGTGGACCGAATGACCTACAACAAGGCGTGGGCGGTCGCCTATAGCCGAGACCGCGCCTGTGGTCGGCCGCGGTATGTCGCCGCCCACGAGACCCGCGCCCGACTCATGGACCTGGTCGACGCTGGCGTGCCCCTTCGCGCGATCGCCCAGGCGACTGGCCTGAGCGACACCGCGGTCGGCCACCTCGTCGCCGGACGCCGCGAACTCGTGCACCGGCATACGGCCGAGCTCGTCGCGGACCTCAGCCTGGCTGACGTGTTCGACCGGGCCAGCGGCAACGTGCCCAGTATCGGCGCGACCCGGCGGATCCAGGCCCTTATGGCCATCGGGTGGCGGAAGGCGGACCTCGAGGTGGCCGGAGTGCCCGCCGCGCAGCTCGTCACACGCACCCGGGCCCTTGTCAGCGTCCAGGGCTGGCGCCGGACGCGGGACGTGTACGAACGGTTGAGCATGACGCCTGGGCCGTCCCAGACCTGTCGGGACCGAGCTCGTGCCCGGGGGTACGCGCCACCGCTGGCCTGGGACGAAGACGCGATCGACGACCCCCGCTGCGCCCCGCACGTCGACTCGGCGACGCCGGCACTCGTGGACCGGGTGGCGGTCGACCGGGTCGTGGCCACCGCAAGTGCCCACCTGGGTTGCGATACCAGGTTGCGGCTAACTCCGCAGGAGCGCGTCGCAGCCACCCGGGAGATGGCCGCACGCGGATCCTTCGACACCGAGATCGCTCACGCTCTCGGGGTTTCGGACCGGACCGTCCTGCGCCTGCGACACCGACACGACATCGCTCCCGGCGTCGCCTCCAACCACGTCAGCCACGTTCCATCGCCACGGAGGATCGTCGGCGCCGATCCCGCCGGCGCGGCGCGGCTCGCTCGGGTCATCCAAGTGGAGAAGGCAGCCGTCCCCGGTCCCGGACCAGGAGGCGGGACGGCACCCCGAGCGGTCGGCACCTGACCGCTCGACGTTCACACCGCGCCGCAACTGGGAGACCCGGGGCCGCACGCCGCCCCGCTGGAAGCCGGAGCCGCCGCCCGGGTCATGGTGGCTTTTCAGCGGTCCGCGACGACACGGGTTCCGACGGGGCTGTGGTCGCAGCCATGCCCACAGACGGAGAACGCCGGTGGCCGGCCTCCCGAGCCTGCGCGACCCGCGGTCCTCGGTCACCTACCTCGAGCGCGGCGAATGGCACGAACTGGGCCCCCTCGGACCAGACGACACCCGCTAGGCTCTGACCCGGCCAGCCGAGATGGCCGGCCGGCCGATGGACCGCGACGCCGCCGGCATCCTCAGCGAGGCCACCGGCGGCTAGCCCTACGCCATCCAGGTGTTCGGTCACCACGCGTGGCGCGCGTCCGCCGGCTTCCCCACCATCACCCTCGACCACGCACGGCACGCAGAAGGCGCCGCACCGGCAGACCTAGCCGGCGGCTTGTTCGCCGGCCGATGGCACGACGCCAGCCCCAAGGAACGCGACTACATGGCCGCCATGGCAGCCCATCTCGTCGACCACGGCGCCGTAGCCCACGCCGACATCGCCCGCCGACTCGGCCAATAACCCTCCGCACTGTCCTACCTGCGCTCCCGACTCCTGGTCAAAGGAACCATCTTCTCCGACGGGCGGAGCGTGCGTTTCCTCGTGCCCGGCATGACAACGTGGATCCTCCAGCACGAGCAGGGGTGAACGCTGGCGCCGGTCTGGGTCCGCGTAGACCAGAGCGATATGAACGAGCACTGTCACCAACTCGTCGCCAGAGCGGTGGCGCGGGCCGCTTCGCGAGCTGACGGATTCCGGTGCCGTGGGCTCGGCGCGATCAGCTACGAACGGGGTGGTTCGGCAGCCGGCCAAGGATCGGCGTCAGCTCACCGCCCGCACGTCCTCGCGCGGCGTCGACTGCGGCTACGACGGCCTCGCGGAGAAAGGCCGAGCGGCTGAGGACCACTCCTCCGGCTCGGCGGTCCTCGACGATGGCCTGCTCGAGCGCCGAACGAGTGCTCGCCCGCAGCGGATGGTGACGATTGAACCCTCGCCGGCCGGCGCCGACCACAGAGCTCGAGCCTTCGGTCCGCAGCCGTGCCCGATCGTCGACCCCCAGGGCCGCGTGCAGCTCGATGGCCTGGTGGATCCAGCCGATGAACGCACCGGGTGCGTTCGGGTCATTGTCCAGGTCCGCCACGTATGCCGCTCGCGCCAGCTCCCAGAGGTCCGGGTCCCAGTAGGCACCGGTCGAGATCGTGTCCTCGACGGTCTCCACAACCACTCTTCTCCCTTCGCGGCCTAACACCCACCCGTGCGGCATTCCCGGCCCGTGGCGCCGTTCTCGTGCAGTCGAAGCCAACGCGATGAGGCCTCGGCCGCCGGCCAGGAGCGCGCCGGTTCGGACCGTCCTTTTCCACAGTCAAGCAGGTGCCGCAGCCCTATCCACAGGCTCACCAGACGCTCTACAGCCGCGCCGTGGCTCCGATGAGAATAGCGCATGTCAGTTCGTTCTATTCGACAGGAGCAGCACAGATGGACACCAACCCCACGCCGGAGGCCACCGCCGCCGAGCAGATCACCCTCGTTCAGATCGACCCGGCCGCGGCCGTCGTCGGCCTGAACGTGCGCACCGACGCCAACCTGACCGCCGACTTCGTGGCCAGCATCCGTGAACTCGGCGTGCTGGAGCCCGTGGTCGGTCACTACGACGAGGAGGGGCGGTTCGTGGTCCTGCGCGGCCAGCGTCGCACCCTCGCCGCCGTCGAGGCCAAGAGCGCCAGCATCCCCGCCGTGGTCGTCGACCGTCCAGAGGACGCCGACCGGATCGTGCACCAGATGGCAGAGAACGACCACCGTTCAGGGATGAGCACCGCCGACCGTATCTCCGGCGTGAAACAGCTGGCCGCGTTCGGGCTCACGGCCGCGCAGATCAAGCGCCGCACCGCCCGGCCTCGCGCCGAGGTGGACGCGGCCCTGACTATCGCGGGGAGCGAGTTGGCCGAGAAGGCGGCTCAGCGTTGGGACTACCTGACCCTCGATCAGGCCGCGACGCTGGCGGAGTTCGAGGACGACGCCGAGGCGGTCAAGGCCCTGATGCTCGCGGCCAAGGAGGGCCACGGGTTCGAGCACACCACCCAGCGACTGCGCGACGAGCGCGAGGACGCGGCCGCGATCGCCGCCGCGACCGAGAAGCTGACGGGCAAGGGCGTGCGCATCGTGGACCGCCCGAGCTACGAAGACAAGACCACCCTCGGGCTGGACCGCCTGGCCGCGAAGGAGGGCGGTCGCGCCTACAACAAGACCACGCACGCCAAGTGCGCCGCGCACGCCGCGTACTTCCGGATCAGCATCGCCTGGGAGAAGGACGAGAAGGGCAAGGACGTCCGGGTCCGGCAGGCGGTGCCGCAGTACGTCTGCACTGAGTGGCGGGGCGCTGGCCACGTCGACCTGTGGAACCACGGTGGCGCCTCGTCCAAGCCGAAAGCGGCAGACATGAGCCCCGAGCAGCGCGAGCAGGCCCGCGCCGAGCGCCGGGACGTGATCGACTCCAACAAGGCCTGGGACACCGCCGAACCGGTGCGCCGCGACTGGCTCGCCGCCTTCGCCGCCCGCAAGGCCGCGCCCAAGGGCACATCGGCCTTCGTCGCTCGCGTGCTCACCGAGCACCCCGAGGTCGTCGCCGACGTGGGCGGGTCGCAGTTGGCCGCCGAGTGGTTCGGTCTGAAGCACGTCGGCTACGGCTACGGCAGCGGGTGGGCCGCGCTGATCGAGAAGGCGACCGACGGCCGCGCCCAGGTGATCGCCCTGTGCCGCCTGCTCGCGAGTCTGGAGAAGGGCACCAGCCGCCAGTCGTGGCGACGCGTCAGGCCCGCCACGGCGGACTACCTGACCTTCATCGCCGCCAACGGCTACGACCTGTCCGACGTCGAGAAGCGCGCGGCAGGCCTGCTCAAGCCCAAGCCCGCACGACGCAGCCGCACCAAGGCCGCGCCTGCCGCCCCGGCTGCCGACGGCACGGAGCCCGAAGGCCCCGACGAGGCGGAGGCCCAGTCCGAGGACGACGCCGAGACGGCCTCCCCCGCCGCCTGATCCCCCGGGTGTGCGGGTTGTCCTCGGGCAACCCGCACACCCCCTCGAATAGATCTACAAGGAGCACTCACCATGACTCACCACATCGAGACCCACGGCGACCTCGCGGCCGCCGTCTTCGCCCGGCAGGACGCCTGGCACCGGCTCGGGACGACCGTCGCCGGACGGGCCTTCACCGCCGAGGAGGCCATGCGACTGGGCCACCTCGGCGGGTGGAACGTCCACAAGGTCCCACTCAGCGCCAACGTGCTGGATGAGGACGGCGTCACCACCCTCGACGTTCCCGCCTTCGCCACCGTGCGCACCAACCCGTTCACCCAGCGGCCGGAGGCTCTGGGCGTGGTCGGGTCCGGGTACCTGCCCCTGCAGAACGAGGAGCACGCCGAGTTCCTCAACCTGCTCGCCGACGAGTCCGGGGCGATCTTCGACACGGCCGGTTCGCTGCGCGGTGGGCGTCAGGTGTTCGTCACCATGCGGCTACCGGACTCCCTCGTCATCGGCGGGACGGACCGCGTCGACCTGAGCATCGCGGCCCTGAACAGCCACGACGGGTCTAGCGCCTTTCGGCTCGTGGTCACCCCCGTGCGGGTCGTCTGCGCCAACACTCAGGCCGCAGTCCTGCGTGACCACGTGTCGAGTTGGAGCATTCGCCACACCAGCAACGCCAAGGCCGCTGTGCAGGCCGCCCGCGACGCTCTGGGCCTGACCTTCGCCTACGCCGAGGCGTTCCAGGCCGAGGCCGAACGGCTCCTCGAGCAGGAGGAGGACCGACGCGCAGTTCTTCGACCTGATCCGGGCCACGTTCGGCACGACGCCCGACGACGTGCCGCGTCGGGTCCGTCGGGCCTCCGGTGACCGCTTCGCCACCCTCAGCCGGCTCTTCCACGACGCCGACACACAGGCCGGCATCCGGGGCACCGCGTGGGCTGGCTACCAGGCAGTGGCCGAGTACGTCGACCACTTCGCGCCCGTGCGCGCCAAGGTCGCCGCCGACGACGCCCGAGCCCAGCGGCTGCTCACCACCGAAGGCCCGAACCGCATCAAGCGCGCCGCTTGGGACGCCCTGGCCTCGACCTGAGCGCGCGCCCTCAGCCCAGGGCCCGGAGCGCTCGACCACGAGCCGCGCTCCGGGCCCTGATCAATGCTCACCACAGCGGCAGCTGCTCGCCGAAGATGCGGCGCAGCCGCCGAAGACCGGCGGCCACCAGCTGAGGATCCTCACGCGCCATGTCGCGCAGCTCCAAGGCTCGACGTCGCGCGCCCCGAGGGTCGACCAACGGCGAGCCGGTCAAGGCTCGACGGATGGCCCACTCGCGCCGGTTCTCGACGTACGTCGAGGCGACCACGTGCTCGGGGTGCACCCGCTGGCACAACGGGTTGTCGCATCGGTGCCCGAGCACCTCCGTCGCGGCCAGAGCCTCGACGCCGTGCACCTGGGCGAAGCCGAAGCGGTGCGCCACGATCACACGACTGGTGGCGAACCAGAACCGGCCGTGCCCCTTGCCGCTGATGGCACCGGTCCACCACCAGCACTCACTGCCCGCGACCCGGACGATCTTGCGCTCACGTCGCGCCACGGTGTCGGCGTCAGCGACCGCCACGCCGAGCAGCGCCAAACCCTCCTCATCCAGCCGTCGAGCACCCACAAGACGCGCCTCAGTCGCCCCGCTCCTCGTCGGCCGCCGAGCCGTCCGAGGCGGCCAGCGCGCACAACCGCGCCACGTCCCGGCGGCTCAGCCCCTCCCCGCACCACTGGATCGCCTCGTCCACGCTCAGGCCCTCGACCGCCGTCATCTGGAGCAGCGCCTCCCCCGCGCGCTGCTCGTAACGCCGCATCACCTCGTCCCGCTCGCTGAGCGCCACCACGACCTCGACCCCTCGGGCACTGAGCCGCTTCTCCCGAGCCACCCGCTGCTCGCGCATCTTGGCCTGCGCATCCAGCGCCGCCCGACGTGCCGTCTGCCGAACTCCCTGCTTGCCCAGTGCCTGACTCATCGCCCGTCTGTCCCTTCCGAATCGCTGAACCTGTCACCCGACTAAGGCCGCGACCAATCCCCCGAGTGGACACCGCACCTCCGACAACCACCGAACGCCCTGACGTACCCCACCCGAAACCGCCGGAGCCCATGTCCCACACACCTCATGCATTCCCGGTCGTTGAAGGTGCAACTACTGACCACTAGGGCGGCCTGCCGAGGCTTCCTACAGGTGTGACCATGTCCATCCACAAGCTGACGGCCGGGAGCGGGTACGACTACCTGACCCGCCAGGTCGCCGCTCAGGATGTGACCGAGAAGGGGCACACCGGCCTGACCAGCTACTACGCCGCCAAAGGCGAGGCACCGGGCCAGTGGGTCGGGTCCGGGATGGCCGGCATCGACGGACTGTCGGCCGGTGACGTCGTCACCGCCGAGCAGATGCAGGCGCTGTTCGGGTCGGGTCACCACCCGCTGGCGCAGCAGCGCCGCGACCAGCTGCAGGGGCCGGATCTGACCGACAAGGACTGCCAGGCCGTCACCCGGCTGGGCGTCCCCTACAAGGTCTACAGCGGGGACGTGTCCGCATTCCGGCTCGAGGTCGCCCAACGCATCGCCGAGCTGAACCTCAGCCGCGGCACAACGGGCCGCGCCGTGCGCGAGGTGGCCGTGTCCGTAGAGGAACGTGCCCGGATCCGATCCGAGGTCGCGGTCGAGTTCTTCCGCAAGGAATACGGGCGGGACCCGGCCGATGCCCGAGAGATCGCCGCGACGATCGCCAAGCACTCCCGCCCCCGCACCACTGCGGTCGCCGGATACGACCTCACGTTCTCACCCGTCAAGAGCGTCAGCACCCTGTGGGCGGTCGCCGACCCGGCCACTGCGGCGCGCATCGAACGGGCACACCAGTTGGCCGTGAAGGACGCACTCACCTTCCTCGAGGAGCACGCCCTGTTCACCCGGCTGGGCACCAACGGCGTGCGGCAGGTCAACGTCAAGGGCCTCGTCGCGACTGCGTTCACCCACCGCGACTCCCGCGCCGGCGATCCCGACCTGCACACCCACGTCGCGGTGGCGAACAAGGTCCAGACCGCTGATGGCCGGTGGCTCAGCATCGACGGCCGGGTGCTGTTCAAGGCCAACGTGTCGGCCAGTGAGCAGTACAACACCTCCCTGGAGAAGCACCTTCGGACCGATCTGCGTCTGCGCTTCGAGGAGCGTCCGAACCCCGATGCTCGCAAGCGTCCGGTGCGGGAAGTCGTCGGGGTCGACCCACGCCTGAACGAGCGCTGGTCTGCCCGGCGAGCCAGCATCGAGGCCCGTCGGGCCGAGCTGGCACAGCAGTTCCAGACCACCCACGGGCGGCCACCCACCGAGGTCGAGTCGATCCAGCTGGCGCAGCAGGCCACCTTGGAGACGCGGGAGGCCAAGAAGGCTCCACGCAGCCTGGCCGAGCAGCGGCAGTCGTGGCATCAGCAGGCGGTCGAGGTCCTCGGCGACGAGGCGGCCCTCGCGTCCATGGTGAGCTCGACGATGGCGTCGACCGCAGCCGCGCCGACGATGATCGACGAGGCCTGGATGACCAGCACAGCCGAGCAGATCGTGACCACCGTCGAGTCCCGCCGCAGCACCTGGCAGGTGTGGCACCTCCGGGCCGAAGCGCTGCGGCGCGCCCGGGCCGCCGACCTGCCGGCCGACGACGTCGACCGGGTTGTCGACGCCTTGGTCGATCAGGCACTGCGCCGCCACTCGGTGCGGCTGTCGCCCGACGGCGACGGGATCTGCGAGCCGGCACAGCTGCGTCGCCGCGACGACCAGAGCGTGTACACCGTGCACGGGGCCGAGCACTACACCTCCTCGCGGGTGCTCGCCGCGGAACAGCGACTGGTCGCCGCGGCAGGGCGCGCCGATGGCCACAGGATCAGCCTCGAAGCGGTCGACCTGGCGCTGCTGGAGACGGCCGCGAACGGAGTCACCCTCAACGCTGGGCAGGTCGCACTGGTCCGCGGGATGGCCACCTCCGGTGCCCGCCTGCAGCTGGCGATCGCTCCTGCCGGAGCTGGCAAGACCACGGCGATGAGGGCCCTGGCGCGGGCATGGGAGAACGGTGGAGGTGTCCTCATCGGGCTCGCCCCCTCGGCTGCGGCGGCCGCGGCCCTGCGCGACCAGATCGCCACGGACGCCTCCGTACACACCGACACCCTGGCCAAGCTGACCTACGAGCTCGCCAACGGCGAGGTGCCCGAGTGGGCGACCCAGATCGGCCTGGACACCCTCGTGGTGATCGACGAGGCCGGCATGGCCGACACGCTCTCCCTCAACGTCGCCGTCGACTGGATCACTGCTCGCGGCGGCAGCGTCCGCCTCATCGGCGACGACCAGCAGCTGGCCGCGATCGGAGCCGGCGGGGTGTTGCGTGACATCGACGCCACCTGCGGCGCGTTGCGGCTCACCGAGCTCATGCGGTTCGCCGACCCGGCGGAGGGGGCCGCCTCACTGGCCCTGCGCGAGGGCCAGACCGACGCCCTGGGCTTCTACCTCGACAACGGCCGGGTCCACGTCGGCGACCTCGCCACCATGACCGAGGACGTCTTCACGGCCTGGGAGGCCGACCTGGCAGCCGGCCACGACGCGATCATGCTCGCGCCCACCCGGGACCTGGTCTCCGACCTCAACAGCCGTGCTCGTGCACACAGGCTCGAGCACGCCGATCCCAGCGAACAAGCATCCCGCGCGGTCGCGTTGGCCGATGGGAACCAGGCATCCGTCGGGGACCTGGTCATCACCCGCGCCAACGACCGGCGGCTGCGAGTGACCGCATCCGATTGGGTCAAGAACGGCGACCGCTGGACCGTCCTAGGTGCCGACTCACCCGCGGCGGGCGCCCGGTCCCTCACCGTGCAGCACACTCGCAGCGGCCGGATCATCGACCTCCCGGCCGACTATGTGGCCACATCGACCGAGCTCGGCTACGCCACTACCGTGCACGGCGCCCAAGGCGTGTCCGTCGACGCAGTCCACGGCCTGGCCACTGGCCAGGAATCGCGCCAGCAGCTGTACACGATGCTGACCCGGGGCCGGCTGGCCAACCACGTCTACCTGGAGGTCGTCAGCGACGGCGATCCGCACAACGCGATCCGCCCGGACAGCATCGCCCCACCCACCGCGACCGATCTGCTCGAGCGCGTCCTGGCCCGAGACGACTCCCCGTTCTCGGCGACGACCTTGGCCCGGCAGGCGGCCGACCCGGGGACCCTGCTCGGTCAAGCGACGACGCGCTACACCGACGCGCTCTATGTCGCCGCCGAGGATCTACTCGACCGCGACACCCTCGAGGGTCTCGAGCGAGCCGCCGAGGCCGTGGCTGACGGCCTGACCGGCGACCCGGCGTGGCCCACCCTGCGCGCTCACCTGATCCTGCTCGCCGCCGCCGGCCCCGACCCGGCGCTGGCCCTCGCCGAGGCCGCCCGCGGGCGCGAGCTCGACACGGCCGGCGACCGGGCTGCCGTCCTGGACTGGCGGCTGGACGACACCGGCCTCCGCAACTCCGGGCGCGGCCCCCTGCCGTGGATCCCTGCGATCCCGCGGCGCCTCGCTGAGCACCCCCAATGGGGTCCATACCTGCGTCAGCGCGCCGACCTGGTGTCCGACCTCGCCGCCCGCGTCCGAGCCGGCTCCGAGGCGGCGCCCACCCGTGCCTGGGCACGGCAGGGCGCGGCCCGTCCCGACACGTCCACGCTTGGCGACGTCGCGGTCTGGCGCGCCGCGATGCAGGTGCCCGAGGAGGATCGCCGGCCCACCGGCGCACCCCAGCTGCAGAAGGCTCCAGCGCGGTGGCAGCAACGCCTCAACAGCGCTGTCGTCGGCGACCGCTCCCCCGCCCTGCAGGAGTGGGGCGACCTGCTGCGCCGGGCCGCCCCGGCCGCGGCCGGGGACGACTTCGCCCCGCTCTTGGCCGAGCGCCTGGCAGCGATGTCCCGGGCCGGGCTCGCCACCCGGCAGCTGCTGGGCAACGCCATCGGTGAAGGCGCCCTGCCCGACGACCACGCGGCCGCCGCACTGTGGTGGCGGATGAGCCGGCACATCGCACCGGCAGTCGCTCAAGAGGTCGATCAGGCACACAACCTCACCTCGGACTGGGTCTCCGACCTCGCAGCGAAGGTGGGCACAGCCGCCCTCGAACAGTTCCGCAGCAGCAGCTGGTGGTCCGCGCTGGTTAGCTCCGTCGACCACGCCCTGCAACGTGGCTGGTCCCTGGCTGACCTCATGGGTGTCGCCGTCGTCGACGACAGCGACACCGACCCCGCACAGGCCATGGTCTGGCGTCTGTCGGTGCTGACGGACCCGCCACCCGTGACCGAGGACCTCGACATCCCCCACCCCGACGACGACGCCCCGCACGACGTCTGGGACGTCGCCCCGGGCGCGGAGGCACCACACCCGGGGTCGCCCGAGGCATGGCGGCCGCCGGAGGCCGGCGACGCTGAACCCGGCCTCGCCCCGCTTGAGCTCCTCGAGCCCGAGCTCGAAGACCTCGAGGAGGATCTGGCCCTCGTCGACCAGGCGGAACTCTCCGTCGACGCGCAGCTGCAGCTGGCTGCGCTCGAGCGATCCGTCATGCGTCCGCTGCAGCCCAGTGACGCCGAGATCGAACTTCAGGTGACCCGGGCCGCCGAACTCGACTTCGCGCCCGTGACGGCCGCACGAATGCTTGAGATCAACCGGCTGACGCTGGACTACTACCGCCACCACTACGACGGCAGCTGGGCGCAGCAGTACCTGTCCGAACGGCTCGGCCAGGATCCCGCCCGGACGCCGGGCCTGTCTCCTGGGTACGCGCCGGCCGGGTGGACCAGCCTGGTTGCGCACCTGCGCCGTCTCGGCGTCACAGACGAGGAGATGACGGCGGCCGGCGTCGCGACTGCGGCACGGACCGGACGGCTCATCGACCGGTTCCGCGACCGTGCCGTCATGCCCATCGTCCACGAGGGCGAGGTCCTCGGGTTCGTCGCACGTCGCAACCCCGCGTTGGCCGACGACGACAAGGCCGGACCCAAGTACCTCAACACAGCGGACACGGCCCTGTTCCACAAGGGTGCGCAGGTCTTCGGTCTCGTGCCCGAGCTGGACTCCACCACCGCGACGCTTGTCCTGGTCGAAGGTCCTCTGGATGCCTGGGCGGTCACACTCGCCACCGGCGGCCGCCGCATCGGCGTCGCCCCCCTGGGGACGTCGCTCACCGATGAGCAGGCGACCCAGCTCGTCGCCCTGGGCCGGCCGCTGGTCGTGGCCACTGACGCGGACCTGGCCGGCCGCGTCGCCGCAGAACGCGACTACTGGCTCCTCACCCAGCACGGGCTGGATCCGGCCGCGGCCACCTTCCCGGCCGGGCTGGACCCGGCCGACATCCTCGCGCGTGATGGGGCCGCCGCCCTGGAGCGCGCGCTGGTCACCGCGAAGCCACTGGGTGACATCCTGCTCGAGGAGCGACTCACCAACCTCGCCGGCGAGGTCGCGCTCCACGACGCCGCCCAGGTCCTGGCCGCCCGACCGGAGCAGCACTGGATCCCCGGCATCGACACCGTCGCCTCCCGGCTGACGCTGTCCCCCGCCGCGGCCCGCTCCCGGCTCGCGGCCAGTGTCGTGGCATGGAACCGCGACCCGCGGGCCGCGGCCCGGGCCCGGCTCGACGAGACCGCCCGCGTCAACGATCGCCTCACCGCCGCGCTCCAGCAGTCCCCGGCTCAGCGGTGGGCAGCACTTGCCTCCGAGGTCCACCCGCGACTGACTTCCCAGGCGGACTGGCCAGCCCTTGCCGCGATGATGCAGCTGGCCCACAACGACGGCCACGACGTGCCCTCCACGGTACGGCGGCTCGTCGAGAACGAGCCCTTGGCGGCGGATCTGCCTGCTCAAGACCTGCGGTATCGGCTCGTGGCGACCCTGCCTATCGATGTCGCGCCATCGGCACCTCCAGAGGCCACGGCGCGTCCCCAGAGCCCTGGCACGGAGCACGCCGGCCGGGCGATCCAGAGCCGGCCTCGACCGGCGCCGCGCTCGACCCGTCGCTGACTCTCCCCGTCGCTGATTCCGGATCCGAGGAATACATTCGACATGGTCGACTGACGCAGCCCGGCGCCGCGCTGACCGGTCGTCCGGCACACGGAATGAGAGCGCCGACGCGATCCTTCGATTGCTGTTGCACGAGATGCCGCACGCGGCGTGCATCCACGTTGTTCACCTGCGCATCCTCGTCCGCCTGAAGATCGGAAGTCCGGCCGGTTAAACCGCGCTGGCTTTGACGCTGAAGCCACAGTCATGTCCGCGCTTTAGGCGTAATGAGGCGGCTGCGCCGGCGCCTCCGACGCGCCGCCGGTCACGGAACTGTCGGGTCGGCAGGCCTAGCGTCGAACCCACCCGCGGCCACGGTTCTCTCTACACCGATCACGGCGGTCAGCCAGGTTGCTCCGACAACCCACCCGCCAAGGACGTCGCTGGTCCAGTGGTACCCCAGGAACACGCGGCTTGCACCGACGACCACGGGAACGGTTATGCAGACCGCAGCGACGCCCAAGGCCGTCCGGCGGTTCCGCAGCCGGGTCACAGCGAGGTAGGCACCCAGGCCAAACACGACGGTGCACCCGAGTGTGTGACCGGACGGAAAGCTGTAGCCGGTCTCAGGCAGGAGGCCAGTCGCAGGCAGCGGTCGCGGGCGGGCGACGGCCCACTTGATCACCCACGTCAGGCCCACGGCACCGGCAGCAGTCGCCCCCGCCATCACCGGCGTCCACCATGAGCGGCTGAGCGCTCCTGCGATTGCCATGAGCACGAGGGCCATGACCGCGAGCACGGGCTCGCTTCCCACAGTGGTCACGGCATCGGCGATCTGGATGCCGGGCCCGACCCGGTAGGGCGCCAGGGCGGCCGCGATCGGGCGGTCCAGGCGTGCCAGATCATCCCCTTCCGCAGCGGAGTCCCCGATGGCGATGCTCGCCGCTGTCCCGATGGCGAGGACGGCAGCCAATGCACCGGCAGCGCCAGCGCGACTCGTGGTGAGCGAGGCGTGGCCCCAACGCGTGCCCCGGCGGTCTCGTGCGCGCGACTTGTCCGGATCAGACCCAACCGTTCCTTTCACCACATGGCGGCGCGCCAGGCGGATTGCGACGCCACTCGCTGTTAGGAGAAGCCCACCGCCCGTGACGATCGAGATCGTACGCAGCAGACCGTGTGCGCCGACCAACGACGTCCCGGCGGTGTATCCGAGCAACGTGACGGCAACCGACCACACAAGGCCGCCGACGACATTGGCCAGCAGGTAAGCCCTCCAAGGCATCCTCACCATGCCTGCGAAGGTCGGCACAAGCGCACGCAGCACGCCCACCCAACGGGCGCCGATGACCGCAAACATCCCCCGTCGGGCCAGCAGCCGCTCCGTCCGGTCCCAGCTGGCCTCGGGCACCCGGCGTCCCAAGGCGCTGCCTCGCAGTCGCGGCCCGCCAAGGCGCCCTACGCCGTACCCGACGCTGTCTCCCGCGATCGCCATCACGGCGGCAAGGGGCAGCAACACGCCGATCGATACGCGGCCGCCCGCCGCCATCACCCCGGCCACCAGCAGCGCAGTCTCCCCCGGCAGTACCAGCCCGACGAACGCGGCCGACTCCAGAAACACGAGGGCGCCTACCACCACGTAGACCGGCCAACCGCTCATCCGCGACAGCGAGTCCAGAGCAGTCAGCACGGGAGTGACGATGTCGAACGAAGCCATCAAAACAGTCCTTGCCATCGCGCCAACCCTCCACGGGTCCTAGTTACGATCGTAACCTAGAGCGCCGTCGCGTCGCCGTCGCGTCGCCGCCGCTCGCTGCCGCTTCGGTGGCCTAAACGCGTGGGAGATCGCCTGCTGCCAGCAGGGAACCGACGTCGTCGCGTAGGCCGACAGCGGTGCAGGCCCGTCGGAACGTGCCCCGGGCGCTCATGACTCGCAGTTCACGTTCAAAGGCGGCGATCCCGGCAGTTCCCCGGGCCCAACGTGCGGACGATGGCCACGACTTCGTGGCCGTTGCCTCATTCATCAAGCACAACGATCGTGCACCGCACCGGGCTATTCGTTGACGAGGACTGGAACTCCGACCGCCGCTGAGACGGCCTTGCCGCGCATGTTCGCCGGCACCGAGATGCTGAACTTCTCAAGCTCGTTCGGGGTGCCCTGCTCACCATCGCTGGCATGCGCTTGGGCCTCGTCGTGGTGGTAGGTGGAACGTGCCGTGCCCAGCAGGCGACCGCTGGCGTCGTAGAAGCCGGCGAGTGCCTCGAACTCGAGGATGTCGCTGACGTCGCTTGTGATGGTGGCGGTGCCGGTGACCCGTGAGCCATCGAAGGCCAGACCGGTCAGGGTGAACCGGTCGTCGAATGGGCCGGGCGCCTGGACGGCCTTGCCGCGGGGCGGGGCCGGGGCGTCCAGGGAGGCCAGCGTGGGCTCACCGGAGGCCGGGGACAGTCCCGGCAGGGAGGTTCGTGCCGCAGGTTGGGCCCGGTGCGGCGTACTGTCCGCACGCCCGGTCAGGGGCTCCAGCATCCACCCGGCGGCGAACAGGCCCACCAGGGCGAGCAACCCGACGACCAGGGCGCGGTTCTTGTTCGCGACGGATCGCATCGTGTTCCTCTCAAGACCTTCGGGTGGTCCCGGGCGCATTCGCAGCGCCCGGGACCAACCCTGAGGACCGCCTACTTGGTGACGCCGAGGGCGTTGCCGACGATGTGGAACAGGTCGGTGTTGTCGATCTCGCCGGAGACCTGCTCCGAGGACGGCCCGTAGCCGAAGACCGGCACGTCGGCCCCGGTGTGGTTGCCCGACAGGTAGGTCAGCCACAGGCTGGCGTCGGTGCTTGCGTCCGTGACCCCGGCGGGGTCGTCGGCCGTGCGGAAGGTGGCCGGGGCGAAGTTCTTGACGTTGCCGGCACCCGTGCCGTTGATCGGTCCCGTGGACCGGGACGGGTCCTTGACGTTGCCGCTCGTCCGCAGCGTCGCGGAGTTGTTGGCCGGGTTGCCCCCGTCGTTGTTCGTGGGCGGCGCCGCAGCCTCGGCGTTGGTGAACGTGCCCTTCTCGATGATGTTGAAGCCGGCGCACTCGTGGTCCGCGGTGACGATGACCAGGGTGTGCCCGTCACGCTTGGCGAAGTCCAGCGCGACCTTCACCGCGTCGTCGAAGGCCTTGGTCTCCTCCAGCGTCTGGGCCGCGTCGTTGGCGTGGGACCTCTTGTCGATGAGGGCGCCCTCGACCTGGAGGTAGAAGCCGTTGCCCTTGGAGCTGCGGTCCTTGAGCAGGTCGATCGCCTTGGACGTCATCTCGGGCAGCGAGGGCTCTGCCGCCTGCGGGGCGGCGGGGTTCTCCCGCTTGAACTTCTCAATCGTCAGGTTGCCCTTGTTGAACAGGCCGAAGACCTTCTGGGCCTTGGCGGCCTGCAGGTCAGCGCGAGTCGCGACCGTCTGCGTGGTCGGCGACGAGAGGACGTCGTAGCCCTGGGCCTTGAGGGCGTCCTCGTCCGCAGCGTCAAAGCGGGACAGGCCGCCACCGAGGATGACGTCGGCAGTGCCGTTGCGTGCGATCTGCTTGGCGATGGGGGTGACCCGGACGTCGGTTGTGGGCAGTGCCTGTCCGGTGATCGCCAGGTCCTGGCACGAGGATGCGCTGTACGACGGCCCCTGGCATCCGCGGGCAAGGGCGTGGCTGAACTGCCCGGCCGGGGTGGCGTCGGTGATCTCCGCGGTCGAGACGTTGCCGGTGGCGTACCCGGCGTTCTTGGCCAGCTCCATCACGGTGGGGACGACCTTGCCCTTGGCGTCCACACCGACTGCGGCGTTGTAGGTCTTGACCCCGGAGGACCACGCGGTGGCGGCCGACGCGGAGTCGGTCACCAGGTTCGGCTTGAAGTCGGGCTGACCCGGCTGACCCGACTTCTTCTCCACCGCGTAGGTGGCGTTCTGACCGACGACCGGCATCTGCTCCATGTTGAGCTTGCCGTTCGCGCCGTAGTAGCGCAGTCGCGCTGCGTCGACATGGGTGCGGCCCATGCCGTCGCCAAGCAGGTAGATCACGTTCTTGACCCGGCCGTCGTTGCCGTCGGCCGCAGGGGCGGCGGAGGCGGAAGCGGCCGCACCGGCGACAACCGCCATCACGCCGAGGGCAGCACCGGCTGCCTTCATCGAGCTTCGCATGAGAATCCCTTCACAGTTCCCAAGAGGCGCCATGGACGGCGCCACGCTCAACCTAGGAGCGGCACCCCACGCGCCCGAGGCCGCTCGAATGACCGGCAGGTGAACTGTTGGCGGCCACCAGACTGCCGACGCCGGACAATTGACGAGTGGTGACTGCGCGGTGATGCCCTGGCCCCCTGCTGCGGCAACAGCGGGTGCATTGAGGGTGTGCGCCGGTTCGCGCTGGGCCGCACTCTTGTTACGGGCGTTTCATGTCTCTAGGCTGCTGTGATGCCGCCCCGGCAGGGACCCCCTGATGTTCCTCTCCCCTGCCGGGGCGGCGCACCGCACGCGCGTCTTGAGAGTTCTCTCAGCCTTGCTCGTTACAGTCGTAACAATGCCTCTGAAGCGGTCTTCGTCTGTGCTCGACGTCCATAGGGAGTCTGCGGCTCGCGCTGCGGAAAGGAGAGCGCTCGTGTTCAGCATCGGGGCGGGTTTGCGCCGTTCGGCCACGTGGGCCGCGACGGCCGCCGTGGCTCTGGTCGCCGTGCCGTTCACGGGCGGTGTCCATGCTGCGGCGTGGCAATGGCGACTCACCGCGTTTGGTGCTTTGGTCGCCTTCGCTGCGTTGTCGGCGATGGCGGTGCGCTCCCTGGCTCGTGAGCTGTCGCTGCTCGCGGCCGTCCGAGGTGGACCTGCCGCTGGCGGCGCCGTCCGTCTGCTGGTCCAGCTGACCGGGGTGCTGGTGGTCACGGCATCCGTGCTCGTGCTGGCAGGGGCCTCGCTGCAGAAGCTGGCCCTGTCCGGGGCCATCACCGGGGTCATCCTCGGCGTGGCGGGTCAGCAGTCATTGGCGAACCTGTTCGCCGGGGTCGTGTTGCTGTTCAGCCGCCCCTTCGCCGTCGGCGACTGGGTGGTGGTCCACTCCGGTGCGCTGGGTGGAACGTACGAGGGCCGGATCGAGGAGGTCGGGCTCGCCTTCACGCGCCTAGTCACTTCCGAGGGCCCGCTGGTGCTGCCGAACGCCTCAGTGGTGTCTGCGGCGACGGGTCGCCGCACACCGCCCCAGTCGGCAGCCGCCTGAGCGTCGGCGTACCCCGATGCGGCCCATGCCTCGAGCGTTCCCTCGGGTAGCGCTGAGTGCCCTGGCGGTCCTGACCATGATGCTCCCGGCTGCCCCCACCGCGCAGGGCGCCGTGGGAGGCGTAACGGCTGAAGGTGTCGGGCCCGTGGTGGTGGTCGGGACCTCAGGCTTGTCCTGGTCGGACATCTCACCGACGAGCGCGCCACACGTGTGGGCCATGCTGCAGGCCGGGTCGGTGGCTGCGCTGTCGGTGCGGTCCACGACCACGGTGGCCTGCCCTTCCGATGGGTGGCTGGGTTTGGGTGCCGGGCAACGGGCCGCCGCGCGGACCACCGCCGGCACCTGCGCGAGCCTGGCGCCACCGGTCGGTGGACGCGTGGTTGGGTGGGACCGGTGGAACGCTTCCGCGCTGGCGGGACCGTTCCGCGCGAAGCTGGGGACACTGCACACCGCCGTGAAGGGCGCCGGCGGGTGCGTGCAGGCGGTGGGACCGGGCGCGGCCGTAGCGGCCGCCCGCCCCGACGGCGTGGTTGAGCACTACGCACCTTGGGATGCCAGGAACGTGGCTGTGCAGCTGTCGGTGTGCGAGGTGACCTTGATCGACGCGGGCCTGGTCATCGCAGCGCAGCAGGGGGCGGTTCGCGAGGGTCAGGTTCGGGCGGTGGACGAAAGGCTCGGGGCGGTGACGCGTGCCGCACCTGCACAGGCGACGCTGCTGTTCGCCAGCGTGGGCGACGACGGCGGGGAGGACCTGCGGGTGGTTGCGGCCACCGGCACCCGGGTGCCACCCGGGTGGTTGCGGTCGGCATCGACCCGACGGGACGGGCTGGTGCAGAGCGCGGACCTGACCGCCACCGTGCTGTCTGTTGTGGGCGCGCCCGTCCCGAACGAGGTGGTCGGGGCGCCGCTGGCCACCACTGCTGGCCTGTCCGGGCCACGCAGGGCCGCCCGGCTCACCGACTTTGAGCGGCAGGCCCACGCGACGAGGGCTGCGGTTCCTTGGTTCTTCAACGCGATGGTGCTGGCTGGCACCGCCCTGTCCGCATACGCGTGGTGGACGCTGCGCGAACCACGGTCGTCTCGGTGCCGGCGGTGGCTGCGGTGGGCCGCGTTGTGGCTGGGCGCGGTGCCGGTGTCGAGCTTCCTGGTGACCCTGGTGCCGTGGTGGCAGGCCCCCGCGGCGCCGGTGGTCTTGGCCGTGCTGGTTGCGTCCTTGGCAGCGGCGCTGGCCGGGGTTGCGTGGTTCTGGCCGCGGCCGTCGTCCCCGATGGGCTCCGCCTTGGTGGTCGCAGTCGTGACCATGGTGGTCCTCGGGGTCGATGTGGTGACCGGGTCGCGGTTGCAGATGGCGTCGTTGATGGGCGTGCAGCCCGTGGTGGGTGGGCGGTTCTACGGGCTGGGCAACACCGCGTTCGCGGTGTTCGCGGTGGCTACCGTCGTGGTGTGCGCCGCCGTGGCTGCCGGTGCGCGGCGGCACCCCCGCCTGGGGGTGCTGTGTGGGGTTGGTGTCGCCGCAGCAGCGGTGGTTGTGGATGCCGCGCCGGGACTGGGCGCCGACGGTGGCGGCCCCTTGGCGCTGGCCCCCGGGCTGGGGCTGTGCATCGTGACCGCTGCCGGGGTGCGCGTCACCTGGTCGCGCGTGATTCTCCTCGTGGGCCAAGGTGTGGTGCTGGTGGCGGCGGTCGCCGTTGCGGACTGGGCGCGACCACCGGGGAAGCGAACCCACTTGGGCCGGTTCGTGCAGAGCATCATGGACGGCGACGCCGTGCAGGTGGTGGGGCGCAAGGCTGCGGCGAACCTGGCTCTGGTTCCGTCCTTCTTGACGGTGTTGGTCGTAGTGGCCGCGGTGTCGGTCGTGTGGTTGACGCAGGCGCCACAGTTGGAGCGGCTGCGTCGCGCGCTGGTCGCCGACGGACGCGCACCGCGCGCGGCGCTGGTTGGTGCCGTCGTGGTCCTGGTGGTGGGCATGCTGGTCAACGACTCAGGGGTCGCGGTTGGGGCTGCCGGTGCCATGGTGGGGCTGCCGCTGCTCGTCGCGTCCTTCGCCCGGGCGGACTCAGACCGCATGGTCTGCGCACCAGGAGGCCCGTCGTGAGGCCCGCCGGACGCGGGCCCACAGCACCCACTGCGCGGGCCCGACGGCCGGTTGACGCGGGCCTGTTCATGCTGACTGGTCTGGTGTTGGTCGCGGTATTGCTCGTGGCGGCGTCGTCGGTGGGAACAGCGGACGCACTGGAAAGGGGCTTGACGGTCGCGACGAGTGGGGTGTCCATGGCTGGGGTGTCGCTGGTCGGTTTCGCTGCGGGCGGTGGTGCGCTGCTTCTGCCGGTTGCCGTCGCGGTGAGCTTGGGCCGGCGGGGGCGCTGGGGTGACCTGGTGGTGGGGCTGGTCGCGGCCGGCACTGGCGCCGCCGTGGCGGCCGTGCTGGAGTGGGCGGTGACCAGCGGGTCCGTGCCGAGGGAGACCATCGGGGCCCTGACCCGCCCCTTGACCGGAGTAGGCCGCACCTCCCCGCTGTCGGAGGTCGCGGTCGCGTGCGCGGCGCTGCTTGCTGGGGCCTCACCGTCGCAGCGGGTGTCGCGGGCAGGTGCCGTGGTCCTAGCGGCCCTGGGTGCCAGCTTGTTCCTCGGCGGTGAGATGACGGTCGTCGCCGTGGTGGTCAGCGTGCTGCTCGGTGCGACCGTGGGGTTGGGCAGCCGTTACGTCCTGGGGCGGCAGTCCACTCGCGCTCCGCAGTCCTCGCTCGAGGCCCAACTTCAGGAGGCCACCGGACGTCACGGGACATTGACTGCGTTGACCCCGACGTCGGCGCCCACGCGCCGGTTCACCCTCAGCACGGACCCGACCCTCGTTGTGGAGGTGTTCGACCGGGAGCAGGTGGGTGGTGACGTTCTGTCGCGGCTTGGTCGGCTGCTGCGGCTTCGCCCCGGCGGTGCCAGAGTGCCCGCCCTGACCCTGCGCGGACAGGTGGAGCACCGCGTCCTGATGGGCGGCGCCCTCAGCGCTGCTGGTGTCGCCTGCCCACGCCCGCTGGCCGTGCGCCCCGCTGGCGGCGACTCCCTGATGGTCGTGTGGTCAACACCCCCCGGTACCCCCAGGCCCCGCCTCCAAGTCGACGCGACCAGTGGGCAACTGTCGGACCTGACTGCGTCACGGTCGCTGTGGGAGCTCGTTGCCGCGCTGCAGAATGCGAAGATCGCCCACCGCGGGCTGTCCATGGAGACGTTCCTCGTCGGCCCTAGCGGCACGGTTGCCCTGGCCGATGTCGGCAACGGAGACATCGCCGCCACCGACCTCGCGCTGCGGTTGGACCTGGCCCAAGCGCTGGCCACAGCCGCGATCGCCTGGACCCCGAAGGCGGCCGTCGCCGAGGCCGTGTCGGCGTTGGGCCGTGACCGGGTCCTGGCCGCCCTGCCGGTGCTTCAACCCCTCGCGCTGACCGCCTCGACCCGGGCTCTGCTCCGGTCCCGGCCGCAGGTCCTCGAGCAGGTACGGCAGGCGTTGTTGGCCTTGGCCGACACGCCCGAACCGCCACCGGAAGTGCAGCTGCGCCGAGTCAGCCTGCCCACCCTGTTGTCCAGCGTGGGTGGCCTCGTGGCCGTCTACGTGCTCGTGGGGCAGCTGTCGCGCATAGACATCCGGGCCGCATTCCTTGGTGTCGACTGGCGGTGGGCCGCGGGCGCAGGGTTCATGTCGGCGCTGACGTTTGCGGGGGCGTCGCTCGCCCTGGCCGGCGCAGCTCCGACCCGGCTTGGTTTCCCTCGCACCTACGCCACCCAGCTGGCCATCGCGTTCAGCGGGCTCGTCGCGCCCGCCCTGGTCGGCAACGTGGCGTTGAACGGTCGGTACCTTCGCCGGGCCGGGCTGTCCGCCCCTGCAGCCGCAGGCACCATCGGACTGGCCCAGGTGGCCCAGTTCGGCAGTTACGCGGGACTGCTGGCCCTGTCCGGGACGCTGGCCGGGTTCGGTCCCCGCGCAGCGTTCACCCCACCGACCGCGGCCATCATCGCCGTCGCCGGGTGCATCGCCGTCGCCGCACTGGTCCTGAGCACCCCCCAAGGACGCAGAACCGTCGCCCGGCGGTTCCTGCCGGGCCTTGGCGAGGTGTTGCCGCTCGTCGTCGACGTCGCCCAGCAACCACGCAAGCTGGTGCGGCTGCTGGGTGGGGCACTGCTGCTGGACGCGTCGTTCGTCGCAGCCCTGTACTGCGCCACCCGCGCCGCGGGCGCCCACCCGCCCCTGGCCGCGGTCGCTGTCGTGTACTTCGCCGGGGCCATCCTCGGCTCCACCGTACCGACCCCAGGTGGCCTCGGCGGCATCGAGGCGGCCCTGACCGCAGGGCTGATCGCCATCGGCGCCCCCGCCTCCGCCGCCCTGCCCGCGGTCCTGCTGTACCGGGTCGCGACCTACTGGTTGCCGATCCCCTTGGGGTGGGCAGCCATGCGCCGGCTGCACCGGCACGGTGCTCTGTGACCACCGCAACCCCACCCGGCCGAAAGGACAAGCCAAACCGTGAACCTCCTGCACCGCAGCACCAACCCCCACTCCCCCCACGGCAAGGGGCCGTCCGCAACAGCGGCCGTAGCCACCGCCGCCACCGCCGGTGCAGTCGTGGCGGTCGGCGCCAGTCTCGCCTGGCACTGGCAGCTCGGGGCGCTGCTGGGATTCATGGCTGCCGCCGCCGTGTTCCTGACCCGGCTCTGGTGGGCCATCTGGCCCATGGACCAGCACGCGACGAGGGAGCATGCCCGCCGCGAGGACCCCCGCCAGTCCTTGTCCGACACCACCATGCTGACCGCCGCGTTGTTCAGCCTGGCCGCCGTCGCCCTGCTCCTGACCGGGTCCACCGGCACCAAGGACGAGCAGGCCGCCGTGTCCGTGCTCGGCGTGGCCTTGGCCTGGGCCCTGGTGCACAGCGTCTTCACCACCCGGTACGCGCGCACCTACTACGAAAACCACCAGGACGGCCTGGACTTCAACGACGACACCCAACCGCGGTACCGCGACTTCGCCTACCTCGCATTCACCGTCGGGATGACGTTCCAGGTCTCCGACACCCTGGTCCGGTCCTGGACGATGCGCCGCAACGTTCTACGGCAGGCCCTCGTGTCGTACCTGTTCGGTGCTGTGATCATCGCCACCATGATCAACCTCATCGGCGGCTTGGGCAGCAGCGGTGGTCAGTCCTAACCGGGCAAACCCAGGACAGGCAACATTCCTCACGGACCCGGTGGTGAGTTCGGCGGCCGGGGCAGGATGCCCCTGCTACCTGCATGACAGCTTCAGCATCCCTCAGCGCCCACCCGGCCGGCCCTCGCTCGGCGGCTGGCCGGTCCAGTCCCCAACCTTCCGCGCGGCCGAGTCGATCTGACGTCGATACCGTCCCTTGGTCTGCCGGTCCGCGGCGTTTGCCGCCTTCTGGGTCAGCTGGTCGACCTTGTCCGGGTGCTCCTGGGCGTAGCGGCGCGCCCGCTGCAGAGCGTTGTTAAGCATTCCCATCAGCTATGTGTCCCTTCCGTGTGCAACCGACGTCCGTTGCAGACGCGGGCCGCTCCGGAGAGCGACCCCCATGATGTTACGCTCGTATCACCACGGCGGCAGAAGGAAGGTGAGCGAGGATGGTCACGGACGGTGAGATCGAGACGTCAGACCCACTGGGTTTGCTGACGCCGGGGATCGCCATCACGGCAGGGCTGATCCTTCTCCTGCTGTTCTGTATGGCGGTCGTGCTGCTATGGGTCGCGGTGCGACGCGCACGGCGCGCTCAGCTCGGCACGAACGGCCGCCTTGCCCTGCGCATGGTCACAGGCGACCGTTCGGCACGGGCACTGACGGCCCAACGGTACCGCCTGCGACGCGAGATGCGGGCGACCAACGAGGCCCTGGCCGGGGCAGCCGGCGCCCACTCGGAGACAGGCGACCTGTCGCACATCGCCGCGACCCTGAGCCGCACCGCGCGCCACCTCGACAACCAACTCCGCACCGCCGCCCACGATCCCAGCCAAGCGGTGCGTCAGCAGGCGAGCACCGATTTGGCGCCGAAGGTCGAGCAAA
The DNA here is from genome assembly GCF_042668795.1 of Pedococcus sp. NPDC057267. Taxonomy (NCBI): domain Bacteria; kingdom Bacillati; phylum Actinomycetota; class Actinomycetes; order Micrococcales; family Intrasporangiaceae; genus Pedococcus; species Pedococcus sp. NPDC057267. The sequence continues at coordinate 52,387 of NZ_JBHUYG010000003.1, forward strand.
CCGCGAACGTCGCTTCACAGATTCGGCAGCAACTGGCCCGCTTGGAGATGGCGGTGGCCACCGACGAACTCGAGCAGGCTCGAACCCGCATCGACGGCGAAGTGCAAGCCCTAGACACCTGGGTGTCCACCTATCAAAGGCTGCACCGGGCCTGACCCGGCCCGATGGTCTAGGAGTGGGGTCGGCGACTCGCCGCGATCGTCCGGCCGCCTTCGCCACACCAAGAAGACCCACACCAGAAAGTGGAAGACCCACACCAGAAAGTGAAGGGAATCGCGCCGATGGGACTGCTGCAGCGGATCATGCGGTTGGTGAGCATTCGGACCACCAAGGCCCTCAACCGGGTCGAGGATCCACGGGACACCTTCGATGACGCCTACGAGCGTCAACTGCGCCTGCTTGCCGACGTGCGGCGCGGCGTGGCCGACGTGGCCACGGCGGGTAAGCGGCTCGAACTGCGCAGCGATGAGATCCGGGCCGAACTACCCAAGCTGGATAGCGTCGCCCGCCAAGCACTGGACCGGGGCCAAGAAGACATGGCCCGACTGGCCTTGACGCGGCAGGCCGAATTGCAGGCAGAGCTCGACCAGGCCCAAGACCAAGCCAGAGATCTGCGGGCACGGCAGAGGCACCTTGAGCAATCCGAACACGGCTTGGCTGCCAAGGTCAGCCAGTTCCGCACGGCCAAGGAGCAGATGAAGGCCCAGTACACGGCCGCCGAGGCCGAGGTCCGCATCGGCGAAGCCATCACGGGCGCATCCGCCGAAATGGCGGACCTCGGCATCGCCCTGCGCCGGGCACAGGACCGCACACAGGACCTCCAAGCGCGTGCCGCAGCGCTGCACGAACTCGGTGAGCGAGGTTACGGTCCCAGCGACAGCGCAGAGCAACTCACCGAACAACTGAACCGGCTGCGACGCGAGGACGACGTCGACCAGCGCCTCCAACAGCTGCGGGAGTCATCTCTCCACATCGGACACAAGCCCGCGACTCCGGGCGAGACCGCTAGGCCAGACACCGCGCCGTCCTAGCAACACGTCCCGGAGCCGGGCTTGCCTGCTCACCCTGGCAGCGACACGGTCGGACGATCACGGGCTATCTGAGCCGTTGTGAATGGTGCATCGGCTCAGTCATGCCTAGCCAGTCGCCGTGAGTCATGGCCAGGGCGTTGGGGGGGTTCCTCCAGCCGCCGGATGACGCCGTTGGGTTGGACCTGATAGGCCGTCGTCCGCCGACGAGGTACAGCCCTTTCCCGGCGGCGTATTCTTCGGGGAGGTGTCCGCGCCTCCGCGTGGCGGCACGGAACCGAGCGCTGCCAGGTTCCGGCCGACCGGGTCGAACGCCCACTAAAGCACCTGCCTGGCCAAAGGCCGTGAGCAGTCATCCGCCCCTGTCAACGTAATCCCCCGCTGGGTGGTCGCGGCTACCAGCTCCTCGGCGGCAGCCCTGAGGCTGCGGCCGCGATGGCCACGCCCGCCGCAAGGTGCCGCAGCCCACTCGTGACTCGGATGCCGGGGGTCGCGCAGCGTCGCGGACGCGCCTGCCCCGCCGGCCGCGACCATCGGCACACCGGTGTGCAAGATTTCACGAGCTGTACCGCGTCGACCACCGCTCAATTCGGACCTGAAATGGCTATGGGCATAGGTGCCCAGTCGCGGCGCATGCACTCGGCTTATGACGTCAGGGGTGACCTGGTCAATCATGGCCATGCTTGCCTCAGCACCTCAGCACCTCAGCACCTCCGCACCTCAGCCCCGAGTCCGCATGGCCTTTCACATCAGGATCGGAACCAATCCGACTACAAACAGCGCGTAGAAGGCCGCAGCCGCGGTGAGGCGGGTGGGGGTCAGTCTATGAGCCGTCATGGCAAGTAGCAGGTAGACGATCGCGGACATCGTGATGAGCCCGGACCACAGAAGGGCGCTGTCGAACTTCCAGCTCGTGAAGAGCAGGCCAAGACCTGAGGGGACGGTGGCCTGGATCATCATGGCGCCGGAGATGTTGGCCAGGGCCAGCTTCGTCTTCCCTTGGCGCACCCAGATGACGGCGTTCATGATTTCGGGCAGCTCGGTTGCGACGGGGGACAGCAATAGAGCGGTGACCGATGCGGACAGGCCGAGCATCGGGCCGACGGCGTCCAGCTGCTGCACGAAGTACTGCGAGGCGAAGAAGATCACCACGAGGGCGGCAAGAGTCTGAGCGACCACGGCCCCGGTGCTGGGAGACGCTGCCTTGGGCTGCAGCTTGAGCGGCTCGAGGAACTCATCCTCGCCGCTTTCGTCGTTGTTGCGGATCTCGCGCCAGAAGTAGATGGCGTAGGCGGCAAAGAAGACTAGGCCGAGAGCTGGCTTGAAGGCGAAGGCGACCAGTCCGAGGGCGACCTTGACAACGAAAATGGGCAGGAACCACGCCTGGTCCTTCGTTAGCCGCCTCATGTCTGCCGAAGTGCCCACACCCGACTCGTCGAGCGCTGCTGAACCGGCCGAACCATCGGAGAGGCCCGCGCCGACGGCGGCGCGCACGGTTGCGCGATCCTTGCGCCGCTTGAGCAGCAACATCGCTCCGGTGACGCCGTACGCGACCGTCGCGAGGGCGAGCGGCCCGCCCATGGCCGCGCCAACACCGATGTTCTTGGCCTCCTCCGTGCCACCGGTGGTTACCGCCACAAGCGTCACGACCGACTCAGGGAGAGCTGTGCCAAAGGCGGCGAGGATGGTGCCAACGGCCATACGGGCGACGTTCAGCCGCTCGCCCAGCCACTCCACCGCGTTGACGAACCACTCACACGAGAGATAGATCGCCACGGCGCAGGCGATCAGGAGCACGAAATGAATCACGGGGCAAGCCTTTCCGCAACGGCGGGATCCGAGGCCTGCTCCAGCGAGGGGCGGACAACTTCGACCCCGCCGACGCAACTGGTTGTCATCGGCGTTGGGTCGAAGGTCTCGCCCGCCCGCCTGGCGGCGAGCCCGGCCACCGGAAGCATGATGCTCCAGCGTGTCGATGACCGGTTTTGACAGGGCTACTCCCCATCGCGCCCGCCACTCTACACAAACCACCGGACGAGACAGGTCCTGCCGTCCCAGCAGGAAGGGCTCAACGACGGTGCAGCAGGGATAGCCGAACACAGGGTCTGGGTCCGGAGGATGGGTGACCAACCGGCTTCAATTGATGGGTAACACTTCCGAGGCTTCCTTGACAGCCCGCTAGCTGTAGGCCATGTGCCAGGTCACGACCTTGCGTGGTCCGGCAGCGCCGGATCGCCAGGACTGGCCCCCTCGTGGACGCGGGCGCCCGGAATGGTGCCGTCCGCCTCGACGGTGACCACCTACCGCCGCGCGCGCCTGCGGCATGCCGACTTGCCTTGAAGTGCGCGACGGTACGGCGCGACACCAGGGTGGGGGCCCCCTTCGCCGCGCACGACCGCGAGCTGACCTCGTCGCCACTCACGAACCTTGCGGGAACAATCCCTGAACCAGCGGGCCGACCGGACGGCGACCCCAGCACCGACGCCTGACCCTCAAGGGGGCCGCACCACCTCGACCATGCGTCATGTGGTCCTCGGCTTCCTCTGGTGCCGTAGGTGCCAGAGTGTCCGGCGGGGTCATCATCGCCCTCGCGAGCACCTGGCCCCCGGACTGCACAGCAGCGGTCAGCGGCTCAGTCCTGACCGCGCACAACCGCCCCAGCCCCGCACATCGCAAGAAACACGGCCGCCATCAAGGACGCGTACCCATCGCCGGCGACCACGTCCACCGCCAGCCACGTGCCTGCCGCCCACGCCAAACCCCACAACAGCAGCCCGACCCGATCCCAGCACCGACCCGAAGCCGCCACCGCAACCAGCAACGTCGCAATCCCGCACACCAGCGCTGCTGCGTGAGCGGCCCGCTGGTCCGAAGCTAGCGACACGAACCCGGGAGTTGGCAGCACGGACACCATGGCCAAAGCGACCGAGGCGCCCCCAACCGCCAACCACGACACCCCGCCAGCTGCGCAGCCCATGCGGGTCATCCGCGGGTCACCGGCGGGGGCGCCGACGCCCGCGGAGCAGGTCCAGTCGAGCTGCCACCGACCGGACCCGGCGCGCGGACACGTGATGACCACGTCCCTCAAGCAGCTGAGCAGCTAGCTTGCCGGCCACCGCCATACCGAACAGGACAAGAACTCGCTTGAATCGCATGACAGCCTCCGGATACTCCGGCCGCGGGACCACCCGCAAACCTCGGGAGCAATCACGTTACACCCGTAACAGCCCGGAGGTTGCCCGGCTCGAGGTCAGTCGTTAGCGGGAGGGACGGCCTCCAGTCGGGACCCGCGGCGCGCGCGGCGCGCCCCGGACGCTGTGGCTGCCTCACGGTCGGGCCGCGGTTCGACGTCTTCGGCGTCCATGGTGGCGTTCGCGAACTCCGCGAGTGCGGCCTCGGCGCGGGTCAACTCGGCACGGGCGGCCTCACCGCGGGGAGCCGCGAAGTAGTCGCGGGCCTCGATCTTGGAAATCCAGGCACGGAACCGGTCGAGGTCGGCTTCGCTCTCCTCGAGCTCCTCGTACGTGGTGCGTCCTCTCGCGGTCTCACTGTCGAGTTCGGCGAAGAACGCGGGGAACCGTGCCAGGACCTCCTCGTACTCGGCGTCCCGGGCTTCTTGCAACTCGATCACCAGGGCGTCCTGCTCAGCGGCTTCGGTAACGGCGACCTCCACGACGCGGGCGGTGCCGCCCTCGGTCCGCACACGGGTGGCCAATGCCTCGACGGCGGTGCGGATGTCGGGGCGGGCCGGGAGCATGCACACCGACTGCTGCAGGTATAGCGACCCCAGGGATCGCAGTTTGCGCCACGCGGTCACGCGCGTCGAGGCTGGAGCCGCTGCGGTGGACAGAGCCACCAGGAGCCAAGAGGAACTCGAGGGGGGCATGCTCGGACGATACACAGCCTCCACCAACTACAGCTCCGTGCCGGTGCCCAGCACCGGGCGTGCCGCCCACCCCAGCAGGGCGCACCCGGCGACGGCAGCGAGCACGAACGGAACCTGCGCCTGGACCAGCGGCTCGGCCCGGACCAGCGCCGCGGCCGGCGTCCACGCCGCCACGACGGACACGACGACGGCGGCGAACGCCCACAGCGGGAAGTACGGGTTGTCCCGCCAGGACAGTCCCGGTCGTGCCCGCAGCGACCAGGCCACCGCCACGTGCCCGACCAACCACACGACCAAGGCGGCACACCGGGCTTGCCCGGTGCTCGCCCCGACCGCGGAGGAGGCCAGGTAGGCGACGGTGGCGGCTGAGCCGAGGACGACCCCGACCATGATGGTGGCGGTGATGAACGCACCGTCGACCAGCGACGCGTTGCGCGGCCGCGGGGGCTGGCGCATCGCTGCCGGGGCCCCCGGTTCGGACACGAACGCCAACGACGCGCCCACGTCCATGAACAGCTCGAGCAGCACGATCTGCACCGGCGCGTACGGGACAGGCAGCCCCGCCAGGACCGCGGCCACCATCGCCGTCACCAGGGCGAGCTTGGCGCCAAGGTAGAACGACACACCGCGGCGCAGCTGGGAGAAGATGCTGCGCCCCTTCTCCACCGCGGCAGCCACCGTGGGGTACGCGTCGTCGGTCAGCACCAGCCCGGCAGCCTGCCGCGCCATCTGCGTCCCGCGCTGCCCCATGGCGATGCCGACGTCGGCGGCGGACAACGCGGGGGCGTCGTTGACGCCGTCACCGGTGACGGCCACCACCTGCCCCTGCCCCTGCAGGAGCCGCACGAGGCGGAGCTTGTCGGCCGGGGTGCACCGGCCCACAACGGTCCCGTGCACCAGGTCCGCCACCAGGTCCGCATCGCCCCGCCCGGCCAGGGGATGCCCGCCGGTGAAGGTGGGCCCGTCGGGCAACCCGGCCGTTCGGGCGACGACGCGACCGGCCGACGGGTGGTCGCCGGTGACGACGATGGTCGCGATGCCGGCCTCGCACAGCTCGGTGACCGCCTCGGGCACCCCGTCGCGGACCGGGTCGGTGAACGTGACCAGCCCGACCATACGCAGGTCTGCGCCCAGCACTGGCTCGCTGTCTGCGCCCGCATTTGGGTGAGCGCCGTGGGGGTAGGGGCCGGTGGCGTAGCCGATGGTGCGGTGACCGGACTCCAGCGCCTGCGTGACCGGGGTCGCCCAGTCCAGCTGGTCTCGCGGGCGACACGCGGCCAGCACGGCCTCGGGGGCGCCGGCCACCGCCACCACGGCCTGCCCCTCGGGGTCGCGCCAGGCGGTGACCCGCAGCCGCGACGCCTGGTCGAACGGCCACGCCGCGAGGACGACCGCACCGGTGGCGCTCAGCGGGCTCGGCACGCCCAGCTGCTCGGCCCGGGCCGCGACGGCCTGCTCGAGCGGCTCACGCACGCCAGTGTCGGTGGGTGCACCGGCGCCCTGGGCGGCCAGCGCGGCGCGAATGACAGCGGTGGAGTCGCCCTGCACGTCCGTGACGGTCAGCTCGTTGCGGGTCAGGGTGCCGGTCTTATCGGTCAGCAGCGTCGTGACCGACCCGATCGCCTCTCCCACGGACAACCGGCGCAGCAGCGCGCCGCGCCGCGCTAGGGCGCGTCCGCCCACAGCGAGCAGGACCGTGACCAGGACGGGTAGCTCCTCGGGCACGGTCGCGAACGCCATCGACAACGCGGTCAGCACCATCTCCTTGACCGGCTGACCCAACACCCACCCGAGCACCGGCACCCCCACGGAGACCACGACCGCGAACACCAGGACGAGCTTGGCCACGCGCGCCATGCCCAGCTGCAACGGCGTGACGGGTTCACGTTGCCCCGCGGTCAAGGCGGCGACCTTCCCGACCTCAGTCCCCGCCCCGGTCTCGTACACGACCGCGGTCCCGGTCCCGCCCGTGACCTCGCACCCGGCGTGCACGACGCTGGACCGGTCCGCCACCCCGGCGCCCAGGTCGACCGGTTCGGCGGACTTGGGCACGGAACCGGGTTCGCCGGTCAGGGACGCCTCGGCGCTGGTCAGTGCGGACGCGGTCAGGACGCGCGCGTCGGCGGGCACAAGGTCGCCCGCCTCCAGCAGCAGGACGTCGCCGGGGACGACGTCTGCGGCCGGGATCGTTCGCGCGGCGCCGTCACGAAGGACACGCGCCACCGGGGCGGTCAACTCGTGCAACGCCTCGACGGACCGCTGGGCGCGCATCTCGGTGGACGTCTCCACTGCGGCCGCGAGCAGGATGACCCCGGCGATGGCGAGGCCGTCGACGACCTCGCCGAAGATGAAGCTGAGCACGGCGACCCCGACCAGGAGCAGCTGCAGGGGCTCGGTGAACGACTCGCCGAACTCCTCGAGCCAGGACTCGCGTTTGGGCAGCTTGGCAAGGTTCGGCCCGTACCGGCGCGACCGCTCCCCGGCATCCTCCTGGGTCAGGCCGCCCGGGTGGACCTGGAGGCGCTCGAGTGCCTGGGCGGGCGAGAGCGCATGCCACGTGGACCACCGCCCGGGTCCGTCGCTGGCGGGCGGGACGGGTTCGGCGCCGTCAATCAAGTTCTCCTCCATGATGTAACAACCGTAACAGGGCCGGCATCGCTGTCCATCCTCTCCCGCGGCGTTTTCGTCGTCCGCTGTTACGGACGTGACATCTACCCCCGTACACTTCTGCGGGTGCGGCTGACCGAGTACGACGACATTGGCGAGTTGTTCGCGGTGGCCTTCGTCGTCATCTTCGGCATGGTGGTGTGGGCGACCGTTGCCGAGCAGCGGCTGACCGAGTTCACCCGGGACCCGGCAGCCGCGCGGGCACAAGCACTGTCGCGGCGTACCGCGACCCGAGCGACTCTGCGGTCACTAATCGCGCAGCTGCGCCCAACGCGACGCCTGATCAAGGACCCCTGGGGCATCAGCGCTATCGCGTTGTCCGTGCTCACAGTCGCCGTAGTCGGCGGGAGCACGGTGCGATTCGACGGCGCCACGTTGCCGTGGTTCACCGCCTTGGACACCCGCGGCGTCGGTCACATCACCGCCCGGGTACTGGTCATGGGAGGGCAGTTCTGGCTGGTCGGGTCCATCGCGATCACAACGGCCGTGTGGCGGGGCGTGCGCCAGCGTGACCCTCGACCGGTCGTGGTGACCGGTGCCGCCATGGTCGCGATGAGCATGTCGCTGTGGCTGATGAAGGTACTGGTTGGTCGCACCGCCCCGCGTGCCGGCGAGAACACCGTGTTGGACGGCGGCCACTCCTACCCCTCGGGGCACGCCGCCACTGCCGTAGTGTGTTTGACCCTGACTGTCGCCCTGCTGTGGGGAGGGCGGGCCAGCATGCGCCGGTGGGTGCTCCCGCTCGCGGTTGCCGCTTCTGGCGTCGTCGGCGTGTGCACCGTCGTCCTCGGGTACCACTGGGTCAGCGACGTCGTCGGCGGTTGGGCCGCAGGCGCGCTCGTCGCCCTCCCCGCGGTGCGCTGGTTGGACGAGCCCGCGAACAATCGGCAGGGCACGACCGCGCCTGAAGCAACCCAGAACGCAGGCTGAGCGCAGACTGCCGACCAGGCGATGGGTGGCCTCCATCCTGCGTGACACTGGCGCCGGGCCGACGAGCAGTCCTGTTCAGTCGTTTCACCTACCGGCCGGTTGGGCAATCTGAGTCAGAGAAACCACTTGTTCGCGAGCGGCGTGCACGTCGCTGACTTCAGTGGCGCGGCCACCTCGCGCATCAGACGCGACCACACCGCGTCGACCCTCTACACCGTCGTCTTCGTCTACGCCGGGCGCTGCCCTTAGCGTCGTTATGCTCATCGTCCTGGACGCCCAGCCACTTTCCTTCACCCGTCCAGCAACGACATCGCCGAGGAGGCGGTGCGCGCCCTCGCCAGCGCCATTGGTTTGGTCCTTGCCGTGCCCATCACCACCGCCCTGACGGCGGCACTGGCGCCAGGTCAATCCAGCATGTCTGACGTGAAGTAGGGGATGCGCCGCGCAGGCCGCGGCGATCACACGAGGTGGGCGAAGGCGACGATGTTGTCGACGTAGTGGCCGGTGGTGTGGTCGAAGGCGCCACCGCAGGTGATGAGGCGCAGTTCGGCTCGGCCGTGGGTGTTGCCGTAGACGGTGGCTGTGGGGAACTTCGCCTTGGAGTACCGGGCGACCTGGTCGACGACGAAGGTTGTGGTGGTGCCGTCCTTGCGGGTCACGGTGACTTTGGCGCCCGGGTGGAGGGCGCCGAGGCGGTAGAAGACGGCGGGGCCGGCCTTGCTGTCGACGTGGGCGCCGATGACTGCGATGCCCAACTCGCCTGGGGTGGGACCGTCGGCGTACCACCCGGCGCGTTGGAAGTCGGCGGGGGCTTCGAGCTTGCCCGTGGAGTCGAGGTGCAGGTCGACTATGCGGTGGGTGTCGACGCCGATCGAGGGGATCTGCAGTCCTGTGGGTGGGCTGGCTGCCATCAGCGGGCCGAAGCTCGGCGAGGCGTTGGGCTCGTCGGTTCCCGTGGGGGACGGGGTCGGCGCGGGCGACGTGGCGGTCGATGAACCACTCGAGGACTGGCTCGAGGGCTGGGGTGGCGGACCCGGTGCCGAAAGGCCCTTCTGGATCAGGGTTGCCCCGGCTAGCAGGAGAAGCACGGTGGCCGCTGCAGCAAGGATGCCGCGGCGGCCACCGAATCTCTGGATGAGGGACATCAGGCGCGGTTGCGAACCTTGCGGCTGGCGAACGCGCCGGTTCCGGCCGCGGCGACCAGGAGCCCACCGCCGAGGGCCAGCAGACCCTCGTTGTTGTTGGTGGACGTGCCGCCCGCGCCGGTGTTCATGCCGCCGGCCGGGGCGGCGCGCAGGGCGCCACAGATGGCCGGGTCGGTCGCCTCGGTGGGCAGGCTCGGGTCGAGGTCGCTCTTGGTGGCGCCGTCGTACTTGCCGTCGTGGTTGTAGTCGACGCCGTGGACGACGACGACAGCCTTGCCGCTGCTGATCGCCGAGGCGACCTCAGGGGACACCGTGATGCTGCCGCGCTCGTAGCTCAGCTTGCCGCCGGGGGCGGTGTCGAACCGGTCCACGGCAAGTCCGCTCTTGGGCGACGTGTCACCGGTCTTGGTGAGGGAGACGACGATCGGACCGTACGCGGGCCCGCCCTCGGTGGTGTTGAGGTGACCGTCCTTGTTGGTGTCATCGGTCGCCAGCGGGCACTCGTGCCGGGCGTCGGCGCCGAAGTGGATGTGCGCGGCGTGCGGCTGGTTCGCCAGCAGGCCGGTCGCAGCCATGGTGACGTCGATGGTGGTGCCGTGGACCGCGACGTTGGCGGTGCCGCTGGCGTTGACGCCGTTGAGGGCCACCGGGCGAAGCGTGGCAGTCGTGGTGCCGTCAGCCGCCTGGGCAGCGCCCACTGCCAGGAACGGCATGAGCGCGGTGGTGCCCAGTGCGACGGCGGCGAGCTTGGTGGAGGTGCGCATGCAATGACTCCCTTGTCTTGCGACCAAGAGGAATGGCCGCCCGTTGTCTTGCTCTGTGTCCGGTATTCGTTCACCCGCCGCGAACGGATTGCCTTGCTGTCAAATATCTTTCGCGCAGACTGCTCAGAAATCCTCGTGTGGGCGATCCTTGTCGGAACGGAGGTAGGCGGCTGCGGCCGTGATGCCCCCGACGGTTTCCGCGACCGCGCTGAGCGTCTTCTGGAAGTACCAAACCGGCTCGTACATCGCGGGAAGTGGCCCAACTGTCGGCACGTTCACGTACCGGTACAGGACCACGGCGGCTGCCGCGCTCAAGGCGATGACCGCGGCGGCGGCATAGGCCGCGCGGCTTCCGCGGACAAGGACCCAGAGACCGACGAGGGTGGCGGCGATGGCCTCGAGACGAAACACGGTGCCCGTGCCGATGCCACCAGGTGCAGCGTTTTGGTAACCCGCAGCCAGCCGGAAGTGGATGAATGCATCCACGCCGAGGGTGAGGACCACCAGTCCGCGAACCAGGACACTGACCGGGCTGCCTTCGTGTTGTCGGCGGCGGCGGTCGGCGCGGCTGGCGGCGGTGGTCACTTGACGACGAGCGTGGCGCTCATATTCGCGTGGAACGAGCACACGACCGGGTAGCTACCGGGGTTCTTCGGCGCCGTGAGGGTGGCTGTCCCATCGGGGTCCACCTTGACGTCGAAGCCCCCCTTCTTGGACGTGACCGTGTGAGCCTGTGCGTCGAGATTCTTGATGCTCACCTGTGCTCCCGGGCTCACGCTGGCCGGGAGCTCGAACATGAAGTCCTTGATCGTGATCGTGCTGTCCATCGCGGTCTTCGATGGAGTCGCTGCGGGGGACGTCGATGACGGCATGGGGGTCGACATCGACGAGGAAGACGAGGTTGTCGAACCCGTGTTCTCCGATGAGCTCCCGCAGGCAGACATACCCAAGGCCAGGACTGAGGCGACGGCGAAGCAGCAGACGTTTGCTCTCATGGGATCGGTGACTCCAGACCGGCCGTTTCTGTGACGGCCACCGAGAGGTATTCGTCACCGGCGGACATCTGGCTTGGTGACGCAACTGAAGGGCACATCGCGCGGCCGCGCCACCGGAGTTGCCACCCCGTAGCATTAGCCAGTGATGGACGCGACCCCCTCCCCCAGTCCGGCCGGTAGCCGTTATGGCTGACCTCGCCGACCCGGGTTACCTGCTTGCGGCGCGCTACCGGCTGCACCACCGAATCGGTCAGGGCGGCATGGCGTCCGTATTCGCTGCTACAGACCGGGTGCTCGAGCGTGCAGTGGCCGTCAAGGTGTTTCGCGTCGGGGGTGACACTGCCCAGGACCGCGCCCGGATGCAGACCGAGGTGCGCCTGCTTGCCTCGCTGAGCCACCCGAACCTAGTCACCGTCTTCGACGCCAGCACCGATGACTCAAGCACGGACGCACGACCGTTCATCGTGATGGAGCTCATCGGCGGCCCTAGCCTGCGCGAACGCCTCACCGATGGGCCCATGACCTGCCAGCAGGCGGCGGAGCTGGGCGCCCAGATGGCCGCCGGACTGGACCACGTGCATGCACGCGGAATCGTCCACCGCGACGTCAAGCCGGCGAACATCCTGCTCGCAACGGCCGACAGCGGAAACGGTGACACCGCTGCGATCACCGCCAAACTTGCCGACTTCGGCATCGCCCGACTGCTAGATGCCACCAGGGTCACCATCGCCGGCACCACCATCGGCACTGCCAACTACCTCAGCCCCGAACAGGTCGAAGGCGCTGACATCGGGCCGGCCAGCGACATCTATTCCTTGGGCTTGGTCCTCCTCGAAAGCCTCACCGGACAGGTTGCCTACCCCGGCAGCGGCATCGAGGCGGCGCTGGCCCGTCTACACCGGGCGCCGACCATTCCGACCGAGCACGGCCCCGACTGGGCGCAGCTGCTGGAGGCGATGACGACCCAGACACCTCAAGCTCGTCCCACTGCGGCGGAAGTTCGGGCGGCCCTGCAGCCGCTGACCAGCGACCGGCCCGGCCACCAGAGACCCGCCCCCACCAAGTCCTTGCCGCTAGGCCCCGCGACGTCCAGGTTTGCGGCCGCGACTGGTCCCGCGGAAGACACGTCGCAGGTGGTCGACAGGAGTCGGCTGCGGCCCGTGGCCCGCGTGCTTGCAAGCCGGCTGTGGTGGCTGGCGGCGGTCGCCGTCCTCGCAGTCGCGACAACAGTTCTGATGCTGTCGTTGGTCGCGACGGACCACGGCACGGCCAGGACCCCGCCACCGGCATACCCCAGCGTGCCCGGTCAGCTCGGGCGCGACCTTCACCAGCTGCAGCAGGCTGTCGGATGACGCGTCAACCCCGCGCCCTCGCAACCATCGCCGTCGTGCTGGCCACCCTCCTGGGCAGCGGTTGCGCCAGCCGCGGCGACAGCATCGACCCCGCCACCCAGACTTTGCTGCAACGCGACGTCCAGACGCTGACCCGCGCCGCCGCCGCGCACGATTACGCGGCGGCCCGGGACGCCACTGCGACGCTGACAGCTGACCTGAACACCGCCCGAACCGCAGGTAAGATCTCCGACACCAAGCAGGCTCAGGTTCACGCCGCCATCCTCAAGGTCGCCGCCACGCTGGCCGCCCAACCCACCCCGACACCGTCCCCGCCCCCCACCACCCCGGCCGGGAACGGCAAGATCGGGGACGGGAAGGCCCGGGACGGCGAGGGTAACGGCGACTGACACCTACAGCGTCAGCGCTCCTCGAAATCAGATTCCCTGCAGGCGCATGTGCCGTGGCGCAGCTCGCGGTTTGACCGGCGCGTCACAGGTGGCTGTCACCCCGGGGACGTGTATTGCGGTGACGCCCTTGGGGTGCCCCGCAGCGACCGCGCCTGGCGTCGGTGAACGTTCAGGTGGCCGGTTTGCCGATGGTGACGTCGTCGATGTGGGCGCCGTCCCAGCCGGTGGTCGAGGCGCAGACTGGACCGCCGAGCCCGGAGCACAACGAGTCGGACAGGAAGTGGAACCGCACCTGGACGGGCCCGCCTGGGGCTGTGAACGGCACCGCGTACCGGCTCCATCCCGGGCTTGCGGGGTTCTTCCCGGAGAAGGTGCCCAAGGTCTTCCACGTGGTGCCGTCGGTGCTCCACTCCGCGGCCACCGTGTCGAAACCGGCCTCGGTGTCCAGGCGCATCCACCACTGGAGCACTGCGCTGCCAGCTTCGGCCGTGACCTGGGGTGAGGCCACGGTCGCGTCCATGTTGTCCAGGTACCCGGTGGGGCCGCTGACCGCGAAGGCGTTCCCGCCGGGGTTCTCCGCCGCGTCGGTGCCGTGTCCGGGGGTGCCCCGCAGCCATGTCGGTGCCCCGCCCGTCGTCCAGGACTGGGCGCCGGACTCGAAGTCCCACGACGCGTATGCCTGTCCCACCGTGGGGGTCGGGGTGGCGGGTGGGTCGACGGGGACCGGGAGCTTGTCCTTGAAGCTGTACGTCCACACGCCGCGGCCGAAGACCGCCACGACGGCGGTGTTCGGGTCGCCTGGCTTGAGCGCGATGCTGGCCACGGCGGTGGCGGGGATGTCCTTCAGCGGTGCGAACTTCGGGGTCGCGTACGCTCCGCCGGTCTGGGAGGCGAAGGCGCCGACGTCGGTGGCGACCAGGAGCTGGTCGCCGCGCAGCTCGACCCACGAGGTCGGGGAGTCGGGCAGGTTGCCGGTCACGTCGGTGAAGGACTGACCGCCGTCGGTCGACCGGAACAGGTGGCCGGTGCCGATCTGGTCGTTGGCGTCACCGACCGCACCGGCTGGGACCCAACGCCGGGTGTAGCCACCGAGGGTGACGAACACGTTCTTGGTGTTGCGCGGGTCGACCGCGATCGAGGTGATGTACCGGTTCGGCAGTCCCTTCGCCGCGGCGATGTGCCACCCCTTCGTCGTGCCCTTTTCCGGTGCCGCATCGCCACCGACGTTGGTGGCCAGGCCGTTCTGGAACAGGTTCGGCGACGGGCCGAGCTTGTTCAGGGTGTCGCACTGGCCGCAGAAGCCCACGTACGCGGCTGCGCCCTGCACGTCCACAGCGGACATCGAGTTGTCCGGGTCAGTACTGCTGGAGGTCGCTCCTGCGTCACCGGGGTGCGACCGGGTGCCGAGGTTGTACACGGTGCGCCACGTCGTGGTCGTATCGGAAGCATCCTGCGCGGCGGTCTGCCCGCTGGTGGTGTCGGCACCCTTGAGGGTCTCGACCACTTCACGTCCGGCCGTGAGCAGGTGGCGGGCGTCGGTGGGGTCCATGGCGAACGGGTTGGCGAACTTGGATGCGGTCAGGCCCGGGTCGATGCTCTTCCACGAGGTGCCGCCGTCGGTGGTGAGCGACATGGCGCCGTTGGTGTACTCCTCGTACGCCGTCTTGGAGTTGTCCGGGTCGACGGCGGCGAAGAACCCGTCGCCGCCGTAGGTCTCGTACTGCTTGCCGTCGACCGGGTCGATCTTGAGGTTGCCGTTGTCCTGCAGGCCGGCCCACACGGTGCCGTCCTTGGCCATCGCGGCGTAGTACGGCATGAGGGTGTGGAACCCGTCGTTGTCGCCCAGGCCCCAGTGCGAGTTGTCCAGCTCGCTGTCGGGGTCGGTGTCGAACCGGTACCGGTAGGCGCCGCCGTCGTTGCCGACGATGAGCTGCACCCCGCCCTTGACGGTCGGGTCCTCGATCCAGATGCCGTCCTGCTGGTCGGGGTGGGTGGTGAGGTTGTCGTCGGTCGGTTCGCGGTCGGTGGGGCAGGCCGGCAACCCGGTGGACAGCAGCTGACAGGAGGACCCGGCGAAGTACTTGGCCACGACCCGGAACTTGACCGGGACGGTGCCGTCGAGCGGGATGAGCCCGGTGCCAGCGGCCTCGTTGGACCAGATCTCCTCGAGCCCGAACGCCATCCGAGTGGGGACACCGGACGCGGTCTGCCGCGTCGGGTCCGGCTGGACCCACAGGTTGTACCAGCCCTGGACACCGGGCTGGTAACCCACGGCGGTGCCGTAGCCCACCAGGGCCGAACTGGTGGTCGGGTCGGTCGCGAGCTGGGTGCCGCTGGCGAGCATGGTCCAGGTGGCACCGAAGTCCTTCGAGACGTACAGCCCGTTCAGGACCGTCGTCCCAATCGGGGGCTTGGTGCCCTCGGGCACGTCGATGCCGGCGACACCGCCGTTGTTGAGCAGCTTCGCGTCCTGCACCACGGCGTACAGCAGGTCATGGTCCTGAGCGGCCCCGACGGCGTTGCCGAGCTCGACGCGGCCGATGTGGTCCTGGGCCGCGAACCCCGACGCGGCCAGCTTGGTGAACGTGTTCGGGCTTCCGGAGACTGAGCGGTACACGCCGTTGTTGGGTGACTGCACGGTGCCGTTCGGGTTGGTCTTATGCCCGCCACGCCAGCCGACGGTGGCCACCACCGTTCCCGCCTTCGTGGAGGTGCCGACGCCGCCGCCCTTGGCGACCACTACATCGGTGACGACGTTGGCCAGCGCGCACTCCGGCCGCGCTTGGATGTCGGTCACCCCGGAGCACTCACCGGTGGGCAGGTTCGCGTTGGCGTACGTCTTGCCGCCGTCGGTGGAGGCGAACAGGCCGAGCTGGGTCGCGGCGTACACCTTCAACGGGTTGCCCGGGTCGACCGCGAGGGCGAAACCGAGCCCACCGTCCGGAACACCGGTCGCCTTGGTCCAGGTCTTGCCGAGGTCGCTGGAGTAGTACGCGCCCAAGCCCGTGAATGCAGAGGAGCCGAACGTCGGCTCACCGGTGAGCGCGAGCAGGGTGCCCTTGTTCGCCGGCGACCACGCCACCGCCCCGGTGATGGACGTAGGCAGGTTCCCGTTCGCGCTGGTCCAGGTCTTGGCCTTGTCGTCGGAACGCCAGATGCCGCCGTTGCCAACAGCCGCGAACAGGCGGCCAGCAGCCGGGTCCCAGGCGAAGGAGTCGATCCGACCCGAGTTGTGCACCAGGCCCAAACCGTTGACCTCAGGGTACCTGGGGTCGTTCACGATCAGCGGTCCGGTGCCGTAGGGAGCGCCGGTCCCGTCGGTGCCGGCGACCGTGCCGGGCGACATGCCCTGGCGCTGCTTGGCCGCCCCGGCGGCGGCACCGTCGGCCCAGCTGCCGTACGGGGCCATCCGCGGAATCGCACGGGCGCCGAACAGGGCCAACAGTTCCTTGAGGGATTCGGGGCGCTTGCTGCGCAGGCAGTAGCTCGACCACTTGTCCTGGTCGACGTTCGCCAGCGGCGGCACCTCGGCGAGGGCCTCACGCGCCAGCTCCTTCTTCTCCGCACCCGTGAGCTCGCGAAATGCCTCACGCACCCAGCCGCCCTTCGCGCCGGCGTCCTCGGCCGCCATCTCGGCACGGACCTCCTTCAGCACCGAGTCAACCGGGGTGAAACCGGGCGCGCAGTCCGCGGCACTGACCTGCCCGGGCTCACGCACGTGCTGGGTCACGCCGACCAGGCCCATGGCGGCGACAAGAGCGGCGGTGACGACGACGGCGTGGGTGCGGACACGCATGGGTGGTTCTCCTCCAGGCAGCGGCGAGTTCCTCGCCGCAGACAGCGCCGGACGTAGCCGCCGACGACGTGAAAACGAGGACACGCTAGACATCGTCACGGCACCCGCAGGTCAAGAAATGTTCAAAACTCCGTCAGGCACGGACAACGCGTGCGCCATGAACCGGTCATCTGTCATCAGCCATGACGCGCGGCCAACTGCCGGGGACAGCCGCCTGACACTGCCTCGGGACGAGGAGACTGAGATGTTGCATGAGATGTGGCACGCCTCCTTGCGGACCGGCCTTGACCTGCGGGAGCGCATATGTCTGAAAATCGGAGCCCCGACGGTTCATGACGAGTTGGACCTCGTGTCGGCCTCCGTCTCTCCCAAAGTGAGTAAAGGCAGGCAGGCTCGCCAGAGGCGGCACGCGCCGTGGGCATGCTGAGGGAACGAGGCACCGGGCCCCTTGTGACGGCTCCGCTTGGAACCAGCAAGACGATCGCGACCTCGGAGACCTTGCGCGCGTAGGAGAGCCATCCTGCTTCGGCCTGGGACCCGTCTTGCGGTTTCTAGCCGTCAACGACCTCGCCGGTTTCGGTGTCTACGGTCTCCCCGTCGACCACCCGAAGCAGTGGAGCTATCTGCTCTTGGCTCTCCGTTGCTGGCCGGTGGTGAGCGGCGGCGTCTTGTTCGTAGGCGTGTGCGCGCTGAGCTGCGGCCGGCTCGCCGAGGTGGCGTGAGTGGCGGCCCTTGGCCGGCCACTGCTGATGTCCGTCCTCGCAGTGGTTCTTGACCCGCTGTCGCATGCGGTCGACGAACGCCGGGAGGGCGTAGCGGTGCCACTCCTCGAGTGCGTCGCTGCCCAACGCCAGCGTTGCTCGACGCCGTTGGTCAGCCAACACGGCGAGCTCCCGCACCAGGTGCGGGTGCTGGGGCCAGCAGTGTGGGACGACGCCGGCGACGTCCCACACGTACTCGGTGTTGAGCCAGATCGTGAAAGCCTCGAGCCAGTCCCAGAGCTCGCGGCGCAGCTGCGGCCGGGTGAGGCTGTCCGGGTCCCATGGCCGGGGAAGCATCTTGAGGCTGCCCAGCGCCTTGCGCTGTTCGTCGGTCCCGTTGAGGGCGATGTCGAGCTCCCGGTAGGCCTGCTCGAGCTGTCCGCCGGGATGCGGGAACCGCGCCACCATCGGGCCGGGGATCCGGTCTGGGCTGCTCATCGGCTTCATGGTCGTCGTCTCCGCGCTCAAGGAACGTCGTTGGACAGCCCCCGCCGGCGGGCCTCGACGAGGGCGGCGGTGCGGCGGGCGTCGGCCGACACCGTGGTGGCGTGTCGGCTTTGCCCGATGTGGGTTCTGGCGTGTTCCTGCTGCGCCAGGAGTGCACGTCCGGCGCGGCCGTCGATGCATCTGGTGAGCCGGGCGATCATCGGCTTGCCGTTCTCCGAGACGACGAGGGCGTGGCGTTCCTTCAGCTGGCGGACCTCGGCTCCGGTGAGGATGGGGATGTCTTCGGCCGTGGTCGACCGCCCTCCCATCTGCCCGGTCTGCCAGCTGGTGCGCGAGATCCGCACCGGGCCGAGCAGGTCGGAGATCTCCTGGTTGAACGCCACGTCCTTGGAGCCGCCGAACAGGACCAGGTTGTTGGTGAGACCGAGCAGCGTGCGGGCCTCCTGGTCTCCGAAGATCGCCGACAGCTGGGGTCGCGTCTGCGCCGCCCAGATGAAGGAGATCCCCAACGCGCGCTCGTTGGCCATGCGGGTGCGCAACGTCGGCAGCGGCGCCGTGGAGGGAAGCTCGTCCAGGCAGGCCAGCATGGGCGGGCACAGCCGGCCCCACGTGGAGGTGTCGGCGGCGACCAGAGCGGTGTCCAGCACGTGCTCGGCCACAGCAGTCATGAGTGGTGAGGCGCTGGCGTACGGGTCCTCTCGGCCGAGCAGGTAGATCGTGCCGCCGCGGCGGATCACATCCGCGATGTTGGTGGCTGGCCGCCCTGGACCCGGGGTGCACCGCCGCCGGATCGGTTCCTGGAAGAACAGGCTCAGCGCCTGCTGGACGGTGGTGATCGTGTTCCCCGCGGTGCGGTCGTCGCCGTGCAGGGCCCCGTGCAGCAGCCCGTGCCAGAACGGTGCGGCGTGCGGGTGTTCACGCAGGATCTCGGTGGGGTCCGTGGCGCTGAGCGGGTTGGCGACCCAGCGGAGCACGTCCTCCAGGTCGCGTCCGGTCAGCGCTGCGGCGTGGAAGTACGCCTGGATCACTTTGGCTGCCTCGGCGGCGTAGAAGCGGGCCGCGTCGTCGCCGTGCCCGCCTGCCACGGCGCCCTTCACGGTTCCCGCGGTGAAGGCCTTGGCCCGGCGCTCAGCGACCATGGGGTCGACGCAGCCGTCGATCGGGTCCCACACCAGCTCGGGCAGGCCGACGGCCAGACCGAACGGGTCGAGGACCACGCACGGCCGCTGCTCGTCCACACCGGCCCGAGGGGCCTGCCTCGAGGTGAAGCTGAGCAGAAGGTCGTCGACCTTAGTGAGCGTCACCAGGGCGGCTCCCGGGGCGCACCGCAAGGCGGGGATCAGCAGGTCGAGAGTCTTGCCGCTGCCCTGCGGCCCGATGACCCCGGCGGTGCGGTCCCAGGGCACCCATAGCTCAACGCCGCGGGGCTCCCGGCCGCGCCCCAGACGCCACCCGACCTGCTCGGGTCGAAACGGCGCCCTCGAACCGCCAACTCGCAGTGCCATCTCAGCGTCCCTTCGCGTACAGGTCGGGCCGGACGACGGCGGCGACCTTCCTCAGCCTGCTGCGCCCGAGCAGCTTCTCGGCCTCGTCCCGGGTGGCCATGCCGTGGATCCGTCCGGGCCCCCAGCGCTCGAGGCAGACCTTCGACACCCAGCCCGTGAGGATGAGGAACAGGACCTCGACGACCGCGACCCACACCCGGACGGCGGTCGACCCAGCCAGGCCAGCGGCTCCGCGGCCGAGGCCCGCGCCCGCATCGCCACCGAGGATGCCGGGCACGCTGGTGAACAGCGTGTCCCGTGACGGCAGCGTGAGACCGCCGCCCGCGAGGAGGTTG
The DNA here is from genome assembly GCF_042668795.1 of Pedococcus sp. NPDC057267. Classification (NCBI taxonomy): domain Bacteria; kingdom Bacillati; phylum Actinomycetota; class Actinomycetes; order Micrococcales; family Intrasporangiaceae; genus Pedococcus; species Pedococcus sp. NPDC057267. Next base: position 72,387 of record NZ_JBHUYG010000003.1, read on the forward strand.
GCGACGGTCCGACCGGCGTGGACTCCGAGGACCAGCAACAGGACGACGGCGACCACCGCAGCCACGGGGATCTCCCAGGTATACGGGTAGGGGTTGGTTCGGCGTGCTCGTTGCATGTGATGCTCCCTTCCTGCCCCCCAATGCCCTGATGTCCCCCTTCGGGTGGTCACGGCGTCAGCCTCAAGGCGTCCGCGGGATTCGACCTCGACGGCTGCCTGTTTCAGGCGGCCGCACGAGTGGGCTGGTCGGACACGTTGCCGACCCGCCAAATCTCGAAGATGTTCTTGGTGCTCGCCTTCTCGGCGTAGCTGCCGTAGGTGACCCCGCGATCGCTGCTCATCGCCTCGACCGTGCTCTGCTTGCTCGGGTCGAAGACCATCGCGACGTGCCCGATCGTGTTGGGTCCGAGGTAGGAGTCGTAGAAGATCAGGTCACCTGGTCGGGCCTGCTGGGGCTGGACCCGGAAGCCGTTGCCGGCCGCTAGCCAGTCGCGCTGGGCACCGGCCGTCCGAGGGGTGGTGATGCCGATCTGGGAGTACGCGGTCTGCGTGAACGAGGAGCAGTCCCAGGCGTCTGGCCCGTTGGCCCCCATGACATACCGGTCGCCGACCTGTCCGACGGCCCAGGTGAGGACCGTCCGCAGACGGTCGTTGGTGAGCGGCGGAAGGTTCGGATTTCCTTGTCCCGGACCGCATTCGCTGGTGCTCCCCAGGACGGTGCCGCCGCCGTAGGCCGCGGCGTAGAAGAGGACATCGTTGACGTACCAGTCGGTGTGGTTGTAGGCGAAGATGGCTGCCCGCACTCCCGCCGGGCCGCTGGTGACCCCGGACTTGGTGAGGTAGTTCGCCGCGGACATGGCGCTGTCGGCGTCGTTGTTGATGTCGGCGCGGCCGTCACCGTCGCCGTCGACGCCCATCGTCGCCCAGGTCGCGGGCATGAACTGCATCAGGCCCTGGGCGCCGGAGGAACTGGTGCCGGTGAGGCGGCCATGGGCGGTCTCTTCCATCCCGATCCCGGCCAGCAGGGTCCACGGGATCTTGTATCGCGCGGCGGCCGCGACGTAGAAGCCCTTGATCTGCGCCGGGATCGGCTGCGGCGGGTTGCGCAGCGATGCCTGCCTGGGTGAGCCCGGCGTCGGCAGGGGGAAGCCGACTCCGCCCTCTTGAACCTCCTCGCCGGCCTGCGGCGTCCAGCCGGCGACGGCTTTGCCGTTGAGCGGGGCGCCGTGAGCAAGCATCCAGGGCACCGGGTCGACCGGTGTCCCGCCGATGCGGATCTCGAAGTGGAGGTGGTTTCCGGTGCTGTCGCCGGTGGATCCCTCGACCCCGAGCTGCTGCCCGGCCGCGACGCTCTGGCCGGCGCGGACGCTGAGGGAGGCAAGGTGCGCGTAGCGGCTGACCACATGCGCCCCGGCCTCGTCGACGTGTTCGACGTCGACGACGTCGCCGTACCCACCTCGGGTGCCGGCGAAGGTGACTCTGCCGGCCCCGATCGCCACGACCGGTCCCGGGCCCGGCTGGGACACCAGGTCCTGCCCGGTGTGCATTCGCCACTCGTGGAAGATCGGGTGGAACTCACGGCCAAAGCCCCGCTGCCCCACGGTGTAGGCCTGCGCGAACGGTGGGCGCCAGTCGCCGGTGATCGGTGTGATGCCGCCGCAGGCGACCGTGCGCAGCTGTTCGGCGGCCGCCGGAGCGCTCATCGTCATCACGACCAGCGCCACCGCCAAGGGCAGCCCCAGCATCAGCACGAGGGCCGGGACGAGGACCAGCGCGAGCTTCTTCATCAGGTGACGACCCCTGTCAGGCCGCGCCGACGATGGCCTGGTTGGTGAAGGTGAGCTCCCGCTCGACGGGGTGCAGCACGGTCTGCACCTTGTAGTGCTGCTCCCCCACGCACCACAGGGCCCTGCCCTTGCCCTGCATCGCCCACCCGGTCACCAGGTCGCGCGCCATCGGCCCCAGGCCGAGCATGTTCTCCAGCTCACGGGCCACGCCCAGGTCCTGGCCGTGCAGGATCTTGACGTCGGCCAGATGCAGGAGGTCCTTGGCGATCGCCACGGCCTGGGAGCCCGTATCGCCGGCCGACAGCAGATCGGATGGCTTGTGGGCGACGGCGAACTGGACATCTCCGTCCCGCCGGGACAGGCGCAGGTCGGCGTCGAAGGACTTGACCGCCTCGGGGCCGAGCCGCAGCTGCTTCCAGGATTCGTCGCGCACGACCACGCGCAGCTCGCCCGGGGCCGCCATCTCGCGCATGCCCCGGCCCCAGGAGTTGAGACAGGTCAGCGCGATGCCGATCGCCTCGTCCCCCAACGGCTCGAGGCGGGACAGGCTCAGGGACTGGATGGGTGCGGACCAGTCGACGTCGATGGTGGTGTGGTCGTCGAACAGCCCCGCCAAGGCTCCGCCGACGAGCTGGCCGAGCGCATCGCGCAGGAGTCTGGTGCCGTCGAGGAAGTGACGCTCGTCGGCGTAGCGGCATGACGTGATCAGGTCTGGGGTGGGGTTGTCCAGGCGGTGCCAGAGTTGCGGGATCGTGGTCTCGGTCAGCTGGGACTGGCCCACGGCGTACCCGGTGAGGGTTTGCAGGGCCGCCTTGACTACCACCTCGTCAGTCGGCCCGAACGGGACCCGCTGGTCCCCGATCCGCTGGCTCCCGACGAGGCCGCGGACCAGGGTCAGCCACCGCCCGAAGACGACGGCGGCGCGACCCTGCGCCTCGGCGGCGCCCAGCTCCGACCACCCTTGCAGCAACGGTCCGAACGCCAGCGGGTTGATCCGGGTGGGCAGCCCGTGGCCGATCGCGAACGGCTCGACCCCGAAGAACCGGCACAGCCCTTCGTACTCGTCCTTGGGGTCCCCGAGCACGAGGATGCGGTATCCGAAGTCGGTCATCCGCAGGCAGAACGCCTTGGTGTTCGCGGACTTCCCGCGGCCGGGCTTGCCGAAGCTGAAGATGTTGGGGTTGGTGACCGGGACGTCGTCGTCGAGGACCCAGCCGTTGGGGTCGGCGTAGAACGCGCCCCCGGAGAGCATGTCGATCCCCATCTGGGCGCCCGTCGGCGGGAGCCCGGGGGTTGAGATGAACGGCCACAGCACCGGCGCCTGGTCGGAGGTCATGCGCCAGTTGGAGACCGGTGCTGACGCGGGCGCCCAGCCGGCGTCGCGCCGGCGGGTTCCCCGCCGCGACGCGTGCCGGAACAGGCGCGGCTCCTTCGCTCCCGGTTCCGCCACTGGGGCCCCGGGCAGGTCGTGACCGAAGTCGGCCAGGAGCCGGGAGACGGTGCGCCCCTCGTCCCGGCGTCGCGATGTGCGGGCTGCTCGATGCATGGGTCAGTCCGCCTTTCGGGTGAGGCTGACCCCCAGGGGGACGGTCGACGCGGCGAAGCCGAGGTCCTGGGCGAGGTCCAGACGCAGCGGCGCGAACCCGGCTCGCCGCACCGACGCATCGAGCCGCCGGCCGAACTCCGAGACCCTGGCGGTCTTGGGCACCGTGACGGTGCAGACGGCATACGGCCGGGTCAGGGAGTTGCCGCGGGCGAGCTTGGTGTCCAGTCGCCGCACCTTCTCCGCCTCGTCCCGCGCCTTGGCGTTCTGCTTCACCTTCGCCTTGGCCCGCAGCTCCTCACCGATGTCGGCGGCCCATTCGCTGGTGGCGCTCTGTCGGCCGGCCGCCGACTGGCTGAGGATCGGGTAGGCCACCATGAAGGAGCGCCGCTCCCCCGGCTCGGTCGGGGTCAGCACGGGAAGCAGCGCTCCCATCGCGGCGCCCTTCACCGGGAGTTTGATGGTGGAGCTGACGCTGTTCCACGCGTCGTGGCTGTAGTGCCTGGCCGCCGGGTCGGCACCTGAGGGTCCCGCCATGGCCCACGGGACGTCGGCGTTGACGGCCGGGTCGTGCTCGCGGGCTCCGAGTGCGTCGATGATGCCGGCACGGTCACCGGGGGCGAACCCTGTGCGGGAGGCCAGCGCGAGCTCGGGACTGGTCAGCCACTTGACGCTGGTCATGCCCATCCCGCCGCGCAGCTGCGCCTCGATCTCGCCCAGGACGCCGTAGATGACACGGGCGCGACCTTCCAGCCCGCCACCTGACTCCTTGGCCTGCTTGCCCAGCCGGCCCTCCGGGATGACGACCGTCACGAACGACTCGGTCCGCACGCTTGCCCGGGTCAGGGTCTGCTGAAGCTCGTCGTTGACCTGGCGGACACCGCGGGAACTGCCCGGGCGACGATGCCGCGCGAGCCACTGGTCCCGCTCGGCGCCGTCCTCGGGCACGGTGCGGACCAGGAGCAGGATCTCGTCGATCAGCTCGGTCTGCGAGGCCATGTCCAGCAGCTCGCTCAGGCCCCGTCCCTGCCGCTGCCGTTCGTCGATCTCGCGCAGTCCGATCCCCGGGTGGACGACGGCGGCGGTCACTGCCCAGGTTCGAGTGCGGTGGTTCTGGATGATCGCCACCCGTGAGAACGATGCCCCCTGCGGTGGGCCGTCGTGGATCTGCACGCCGCCCAGCGCTCCGGGCAGGTCGGCGTCATCGAGGGAGTCCACCTGCCCCCTCGTTGCCTTGGAACGGAAGCGGGTCCACCCCGCCAAGCCACCGGTCGCGAACGACAGCGACGCCGCGACCCACCCAAAGGTGGACCGGCCCCGCACCGGGGTCACGGTTACCGCGGTGATCGTGACCCAGAGCAGGAGGAACAGCGCCGCGGAGATCCACGCGCCGGCCTGGATGGACCAGAACACCGGCATGGCGGAGAGCGCGACGACGGCCAGCTGCCATCCGGAGAGCCCGAAGAACCACCCGATCCGGGCCCTGCTGTAGTCGCTGTAGATGACGCTCATGGGACTCTCCTAAAGGGTTGGGGTGGGTGATCAGACCGGGACGATCGGCACCGCGGCCGCGGCGCCGGCCGCTTCTCCGCCTGCGGCCCCGGCTCCTCCTGCCGGCCCGGCCCCACCGGGGCCGCCCGGGCCGCCGGCACCGCCTGGGGCGGCGGTGGGCGCCGGCGCGATCCCGGCTGTGGAGGGCGGAGTGATGCCGATGTCGGGGGTGGGGTCCGGTCCGGAGCCGTTGATCTCGGGGTTGTCGTCGTCGGCCTGCTTGCTGCCGCGGTTCTGGCTCGAGTTCTTCTTGGCCTTGCTGAAGTCCGGGACGTAGTTGTTGTGACCGACACCCATCTGGTTGGTCACGTCGGCGGCGACGGCTGCTCCGCGTGATCCGATGCTTCCCATCGCCCCCATGCCGGCACCGGCGGCCTGCCCGACCGCACCGCCGAGCTGGCCCATGAGGCCGCGGGCGCTGGAGCTGAACCGGGCGCTGGTGGAGTCCTCTCCGGAGCTCTCGCCCTGGGATCGGCCGTTGGCGTCGGTCGTCGACGCGGCCTCTGAGCCGCTCCGGCCCTGGCCACCGCCGAGCAGACCGCTGAGGCCGCCCTGTGCGGCCAGCCCGGCCCGGAGCGCGGACCCCGAGCTCGTGCCGGGGTCGACGAAGGCGAGGAGCTTGAACAGGGCCAGGGGGCTGAAGCAGCCGATGCAGATCAGGACCACCCCGGGCACCGCCGTTCCGATGGCCTTCTGCAGGCTGTCGGTCATGCCGGTGGCGACACCCGAGGTCATCTGCACCCCGATGCCCAGCACCAGGATCATCACCACCGGGGTCAACGCCGCAGCGATGAACCAGCGCAGGCTCTTCCAGAACCAGCTCCGCCCGGCATCGCTGACCAGTCCGCCAGCGGCGATGGGGGTGGTGGCGGCCAGCACCATCAGGGCGCCAGCTCGGGTGAGCATGACCAGCAGGTGCCCGATCGCGGCGAACACCATGAAGATCCCCATGAACCCCAGGACGGTGGCCACGGTGCCGTCGCTGATGTCCTTGGTGGAGATCTGGGCGCCGAGCGGGTCGAACTGTGCCCACTTGTCAACGTGCAGCAGCTTGGACATCAGCGCACGGGTGAGGCCGCCGCAGGCCGCGACGATGAGCACCGCGAGAGCGATCCAGCCGGCCCACACCATGACGAACTGCCCGGTTCCGACGAAGACCCGGGCCATGGACTTGCCGTCGCGCCGGGCCGCGGTCAGGGCCAGCTGGACCATGGCTAGCAGCAGCATGAGGGCCCCGGCGATCCAGAACGTCATCTGGTACACCTGCGCGCCGGGCCCGCCCTCGCGCAGGTCGGGGACGGTGAAGGCGTCGACGATGGTCAGGACCAGCTTCAGCAGCCACAGCCCGGCGTTCCAGAGGCCGAGCATGGCCGCGGTCCAGCCGTCCGCGACGACCTTGCCGGCGGCCGAGCCGAGATAGGTGAACGGGTTGAGGAAATCCATGGGTTACCTGCTCCCGGTGTCGTCGCTCGCCCAGGTGCGCCAGCCGGCCTTGAAGGCGATCTCGGTTCCAGGCCAGGTCGAGGGCGCGGTCGCTGCGGGCGCGCCGGGCGCGATCATCCACCGGCCTGCGGTGGTGTTCTCGCGGGTCGGCTCGGGGTGCCATTGCATGCGTTCGCAGTACCCGTAGCCGATCCGGGCCTGCGCGGTGATCGTGGCCCTGACGTCCAGCAGGACGCAGGCCACGACCCAGTCCGGCCCGTCCGTGGCCTTGACCTGCCCGGCCGCGGGAGTGGCGGTCACGGCCACGGTGGGGTCCTTGCTTTGGCCCTGACCGGCGCTGGCCAGGAAGCTCTGGACGTTCTTGGTCAGGGGCCAGGTGGCGACGTCGGGGGCGCCGCGTAGGGCCCACTGTGCGTGGACGTCGTTCACCTGGGGGATGGACATGGCGTGCAGGACGGTCGTCTCGATCGCGGCCAGCTGGGCCACCGCCCCCTCGGGCGTGCGCGGGAACCCGGTCGGCACCTGCACAGGTCCCGCAGCAGTGGCGGGCGGGACCTCGATGACCGGCCCGGTGACGGCGGCGGGGACGCCGCGTCGGGCGTCGTCGGGGGCCACCTGCAGCATCGGGGCGGCCGCTGCTTGGTCGCGGTAGCCCGGTCCGCTGCCCGTGGTGGTCGGCTTCGATGTCGTCGCCGGCGTGGAGCTGGCGTCCGCGCTCTTGAGGCCGTAGTAGAGCGCCAGGACCAGGCCGGCAACGAACAGCAGGGCCGCGGCGGCCCCTGCGGCGAGGGTGGCCAGCAGACGTGACCGGCCCCACGCGTCGCTGGCGCTGTTCTGGCCGGCGCAGCTCATCAGACGCACCCGGTCCCGGTCATGGCGCGCACGATGCCGGGCAGCACCAGGTAGCCGATCACGGCGAGGAAGACGACGACCACGCCGACGATCCCGGCCTTGGACGCGTGCGGCATGCCGAAGATGCGGCCGGCGACGATCGCGCCGATGCCGACGACGACCCCGAGCACGAACAGGATGATCGTGCCCCACAACACGTAGCCCATGAGCTGGTCGGCATACCGCTGCGCCCCGGGCGGGGCGACGGGGCACACCTGCGGGAGGGTGGCGAGCTGGCGAGTGAGTGTCTTCATGACGGGTCTCCCTTCGTGGTGTCTCCGGCGCTGCTGGCGTGGAGGATGTGGTCCGCGGCGGTGAGCAGCGGGGTGGGCAGTGCTTCGGAGTCCAGGCCTCGCACGGCGAGGCCTCGGTCCACCGGGAGGACGTGCAGTGCTTCGTGCTGGTCCAGCTGGCGTGTCAGTGCGCCGAGGCTGTGCTCCACGCCGCGGGGCCACTTGCGTCGTGGTGATCCGAGGACGGCTCCGATGACCGGGCTGCCCTCGAGCAGGGCCAGCGCCCCTTCCAGGCGCCGCAGGCCGGGAATGGTGGCTGTGGTGACGGCGACGACAGGGCAGGGCTGGAGCACCCGGTCGGCGAGCCAGCAGGGGCTCGCGAGCAGCTGACCCAGCTCCCAGCCCACGTCCAGGACGGTGAGGCCGGTCGTGGCGGCTGCGTCGGTGGGGAGTGGCACTTCGTCGGGGCTGATGAAGATGTCGCTGCCCCGCTCGAGGAGGACCGTGCCTCGAGTGCCTTGCAGCCACCCGCCAGACGGGTGCTGACCCAGCTCCGCGGTGGAGGCCGGGGCGAGCCCAGAGGCGGTTACCGTGCAGCACTCGATCACCCGCGCCCCCGCGCTGGCGCCGACGGTGGCGAGGCTCAATGCCAGGGTCGTAGCTCCGACCGATCCCGCGCACCCGACGACGGGAAGCACGACCTCGTGCGGATCCCACACCCGCGCGTCGCTGGGCTGCCGTCGGGCCGAGATGGTCGCCGGGGTCGTGGGTGCCTCAGCCTCTGGGTGTCGCCGGTAGTCCCCGGCCTGCACGGCCCGCCAGGCGCGCTGAAGCTCGTCGACGCCGACCGCGGCCCGGGGCGGGCAGGGGTGGGTCGTCTGAGCGGTCACGGGACGCTCCCCTCCCCCAGCGCGGACCTTCTGGCCTGGAGGGCGGCCCGCAGGCTTGGGGCGTCCAGGCGGGCCAGGGCGACGCGCGCGGCCTGCACCTGTTGCAGCCTGTCCACGCACCCGGCCAGGTCGGCCAGCGCCTCGCCTTCGCTGTTGGCCACGTCGAGCAGGCGGCTGAGTTCGGTCTCGTCGGTCATGGTCATCACCCCGTGGCCCAAAGCCGGCACGTCGACAGCTGGTGGACGCCTCACGCCGAGGCCCGCTGCTGGGTGCCGCACACGGTGCGCAGCGCGGACACGGACCGGGCGGCACGACGTCGCACGGTGCGGGCCGAGACGCCGAGGTCGGCGGCAACGGCTTCGGAGGCCGCCGGCGCCATCAGCCCGGCGTGCCCTCGACCGGAGCGGGCCGGGCTGGCCAGGTCCGCGGCATGCGCCAGGTCCAGCAACAGGTCGCCGTCGGCGCCGGTCACTGCACCCCTGCTCGTCGCGAGCTCGAGGATCTCTTGCAATTCCTGTTCGGGTGTGGGTTCGGCTGGCTGGCGGTCGTGCGCGGTCTCCGTCCACACCTGCGCGGTGGGTGGGAAGGGGATGGTCCGGTCGCTGTGCTCGCCGAGGCCGAGGTCCCGGATGACGCCCTTGCGGGTGTTCATCAGGATGTTGGCGGCCACCTTGTGTCCGCGCTTCCAGGGGAAGGTCCGGGCTTCGACCCACAGCTGCGCGGCGAGGATCTCGTCGACCCGTGGGCTGAGTCGCCCCAGGCGGAAGGCGAGCAGGCTGGCGCCGGGCAGCAGCACCCAGGCCAGGGCTCCGGTGGCCGCCACGTCGTCCCCGCCGTCGGGTGCCGACAGCTGCGCCAGGGCGAGAAGGACGCGGTCGGCGTCGGACCAGTCGGCTGCCCGCAGCCAGGCCGGCAGGTCGGCGAGCTCGCCGACGACCCGCAGTTCGGGGTGGGTGACCTGCCAGCCGGCCCAGCGCTGGCCGGCGAGGGCCAGAACCTCGCTGTCGGGGTCGGCCAGCCCCAAGTGTGTTGCGACGCTCATCTCCAGTTCCTTCCGCCGTGTGGACACGGCCCAGAAGGTCTCGGGTGGACGTCCCCCAACTCGTCCCCGGCGGGCGCCGCGCGATGGGGGGTACGTGGCCCGAGAATGTGGGGGTACAAGCCGCTGACCTTCGTCGATGCTTCGTCCCCCAACTTCTTGGAACTCTTTCGGCCGGAGGGCTAGCGTTCGTGGTCGCGGGCCGCGTCGTGAGCCGTTGTCGGCCGGAGACCGGCGCTCCGGAGCCATGCCGGCTCCTTTCCTGTCCCGCTACGGCGTCTGGGCGCTTGCCGCTTGTCGGTCGGCGTGCCGCTTGTCGGTCGGCGTGCCGCTTGTCGGTCGGCGTGCCGCTTGTCGGTCGGCGGGGTTGCGCTGTGCGACCAACCGGGCGGCGTCACTCGCTGAGGCTGGCTCGGTGCGTGTCCCGTTCAGCGCAACCGGAAGCGACACGACACGGGTCAGGTGGCCCGCCCGGTTCATGGGCGAGAGCGTTCGGTCGCTGGCATGCTGCGAGCAGATGGCGGCGCGGGGTCGCCACTGGCGTAGGAGTTTCGATGGCCAAGGGTGATGTGAGCACGTACAACGAGGACGGCGTGTGGAAGTCGAAGGTCGAGGGCAGTTCGCGAGCTGCTCACACCGGTGGGACGAAGGCTGAGCAGACGGCAGTGGGCAAGAAGATGGCGCAGGACCGCCGGGTGGAGCACACCGTCAGGAAGTTGGACGGGACCATCGGGGAGAAGAACTCGTACGGGAACGACCCGAACCCGCCGAAGGGCTAACCCGCACCACGCCCACCCTTAAGCCCGTCAGGTGGTGCTGGTTCAGAGATCGGCCTGTTCGCCGGCCTCGTCGTGCTTGGCTGCTGCGCCGTCGTGCTCTTGAGCTTCGGTATCGTGGCCGATGACGCGGTCGGCAGCGGCGGCGCGGCGGTGGGCGTTGGCCGCGCGGTGGTGTGCGGCCGCGTTGGCCGCGGTCGCGCGCTCCTTCGCGGCGGAAGCCGCCTGCTGTGCTCGTTCCACGTCAGCTGGGGTGAACGGTGTTCCGTCGTACAGCTGGTCGACGCGCAGCCCAGCTTCTTCGGCTCGTTGCCGGGCGGCTGCAGCCCGTTTCGCCGCTTGTTGTCCCCGCTCGCTGCCGCCCATGGCTCACTGTGTCACGCGCGGCCCTCGGGACTCGTGGCAGCGATAGCGAAGTCGTTGTGATTTGCGTCAGCCGGCCTTGCGAGTCCGCTCGTGCCAGTCGCGGGTGGTGATGATTCGCTGGGTCCGTTCCGAGAGCTCAGGTGGGGCGTCCTCGTCGTCGGTGCGGTTGCACACCTCGTCCCGCAGGATTCGGCCAGCCTCGCTGGGGTGTCCCTCGGCGTCCGCGACGGCGGCCAGGTCCAGCCTTGGAATCTCCTCATCCGGTGCGGCAAGCGAGGCTGTCTCGGCCGCGAGCCGGGCTTGGCGGGTATCCCCGGCCTGGAGGCTGTACGTGGTGACGAGGTGCGCGACGTCGACGATGGCACAGATCATGTGCTGGTCGAGGCGGTCGCCCTCGGACAGGAAGGACCATCCGCCGTCGCGCAGCCGGTCGAAGGGGCGGCCCTGCACCAGTCGAAGCGCCTTGCGCAGGTCCTCGACCCCCTCGGGTCCACGGGACTCGCCTCGGACGCGGAGGCGGCGGAAGAGGTCGGCGTCGACGAGGAGGTCGAGGACCTGGTACACGCCGACGCCCCTAGCGACCGCGGCCGGAGCCTTGCGCGCGTCGGGCAGGTGGTCTTCGCCGGTCCGGGGGTTGGTGCCGAGCCAGTCCCGCACGATGCGGACGTAGTCGCGGGCCTTGGCGGGAGTGATCGTGAACGCGTCGGCCAGCTCCTCGGGGGTTGCGCCGTGCGCCCGGGTCGCCAGGTATGCAAGCACCTCCGTGTAGTAGGGCTTGCGCTTGGTGACCGGGGTGCCCCGGGTTCGCGTGCCGACGGGCCCGAGCAGGGTCAGCCGGGGCAGAGGGCAGTCCTCGTCCCACCACATGGCCAGGTCGTCGTCGAGGGTGGGGTCGGCGTCGGCCACGGCCGTCCGCACCCGCTCAGGCACCTTGGGGGCCAGGGCCTCGAGGTCGTCCTGTGTGGTGGCGCCGTTGCGCAGATAGTCCTCATCGTCGTGCTCCAAGAGCGAGACCGCCTGGTCGTCGACCTCGAGGGCCGGGTCGTGACGGGCGATGGTGTGCTCTTCCCGGAGGGCGCCGGCCTCGTCGGACCAGGCACGCCAGCCCTCCAGGGCGCTCTGGTCGACCGGCATGGGCGCGTCGTCGAGGGTCTCGCTTTGGGCCAGAAGGGCGGCACAGCCTTGGGCCTCATCACTGGTCAGGCCGACGGCGACCAGGTCGAGGCCGGCGTGCGGGAGGCTGACCCGGCCGTTGTCGGTAACGTGCAGGACCAGGCCCGGGGTGCCCTCGAGGTCGCCACGGACGACCACGGAGGTCCCCGTCTGCCCGGCGTGCTGGTAGACCGTCTCGAGCAGCTGCTCGAGGGCGGCCAGCGAATGGCTCGCGGCTTGCCCTTCGCCAGTCGACCCGGGCTCGTTGGCCGCGTCGACCAGAAGCAGCCGCGCCGGCCAGGTGTCCGCCCCAACCTGGCGGGCGCGGGCGGTGGTGACGTCGGTGCCGGCGTCCACGCTGCGGTCGATCATGGTGATGGCGTCGGCCAAGACCTCCGCCGCCGGGTCGTTGTCGACGTCGGTGTGGACGTGGATCCGGTCGGTGTTCATCGGCGCGACCTCGTGGGCGACACCGAGTAGGTCGACGCGGACCCCGTGCGACCACGGGTTGCAGGCGATCTCGCCGGCCAGGTAACGGGCGAAGTCGCGGCCGAACGTGGTGTCACCGGTGATGCTCAGATCGAGGTCTTCGATGTTGAGCAGCCACACGTGTCCGTCGTCGCCGGCGCCGATGGTGACCAGCAACGGGTAGGGTGCCGGCTGGTCGGGGGCGAGATCTCCGACCTCGCGCAGGTCGGTCCCGGCGGGCAGGGTCCAGTGCCGCTGGTCGACGCTGCCGACCCATGGCGATCCCAGGGGCGCCGGCGTGGACAGGTGCAGGGTCAGAGTGTGCTCGGCGAGCTCCACGGCAGCGAGTTCCGGCATGGGCGCTGTGCCCATGGCGAGCCGCCGTAGGGCTTCGTCCATGACCTCGACGTCGACGCTGGCGGGACCACCTGCCGCGGTGAGTGTCTTCTCGACGGGTGCCAGCAGCGGCTCTGGCGCGGCGATCGTCCGTCCCGGGCGGCGTGCCCGGAACTGCGCCCTGCGGCGGCTACGGAGCGCCAGAAGCATGGCCCCGGCGAGCATGGCTCCCCCACCGGTCAGGCCCGCCAGCATCCACGACGCCATCTGGTGATCGGCGTCCGCCGTGGACTGGGCCTCGTCGTCGGCGGCTGCCGGGGCCGGACCTGGTTGCTCCACGGCCCGGCTTGCCGGTGGTGTGGCCGCTGTCGACTGCGGGACGGAACCGGGGGCGGACGGGGCGGGGGGCTGCGCAGGTGCGGGCTGCTCCGGGGCCGCCGGCACATGGGCCTGGGATGTGGCGGCTGGCGCTGCCGCGTGATGTGTCGGGATGGACAGCTCCCAGCCGGGCAGGATCAGGTCTGGATCGCTGAGGTGGCGCCCTCCGGGCTGCACGGTGTCCTTGGATGCCTCGAAGATCTCGGGGTACTTGGCCGCGTCCCCAAGCTCCTCCTCGGCAATCTCGGACAGGGTGTCGCCGCGCTGGACGGTCACCCGGTGGCTCTCTGCGTGGTCCGCTCCGGTCTGGGGCGTGACGGGTATCTGGAGGACCTCCCCGACGCTGAGGAATCCGGGGTTGGGTCCCAAGACGTCCTGGTTCAGCTCGGCCAGCTCGGCATAGCGGCTGCCCTCCCCCAGGTACCGCTCGGCGAGGGACCAGAGCGTCTCCCCTCGCTCGACGACGTGCTTGACCGTCGCCGGTCGGGCCGGTGCGGTCGGGGCCTGCGTTGAGACCCGCGTGGTGACGTGTGTCGGATCCGGCGCGGGAGTCCGTTGGTCGTCGTCGACCGTGCCGGAGTAGGCGGTGGCGGGGGCGACGGTTGGGGCCGTCAGCTGCGCGGCGTGGGCGGGGGTCCCGGTCAGAGGGGCGGCCGCGAACAGCAGGATCGCTGCCCCCACGAGGCCGTGCGCGGCGGCTTGGGGAGCCTGCAGGCCTCGAAGCCGCGGCACGCTGACGCCGCGGACGCGGGCGAGGACCTCCAGGGCGATGGACCCGGTGAGGAACGCCCAGGCGGCCCACCCGAGGATCTTGAGGGCGGCCAGGGCGAGGGTCCCGTCGTCGGGGCTGGTGAGGGCTGCACGGACCCGCTCGAGGGAGGGCCACGCCTCCGGCAGGGGGTTGCCGCCGACGGCGAGCAGTGTGATCGGCAGGGCGATCACGATGGCGACGATGGCCAGGGCTGCGATCAGGCCGGTGAGCCGGGTCCGAAGGGTCATCGCTGCGCCCCTTCCAGTGCTCGGGTGATGGTTGCCTGTGCATGGCCGGTTACGGTCACACGGTTGATCCCGATGATGCTCAGGAACTTGGTGCTGTAGACCGAGCTGGTGGTGACCTCGATGCTGTCGCCGCCGGTGATCTGGGCGCTGCCGGTGACGTCGCTGGCCGCGAGGTAGGTGCGGGCCGCCTCGGCTGCGCGGGCCGTGTCGGCGATGGCACCTTCGCCGCGGATGGCTGGCGCGGCTTGGAGCTGTTGGCCGGCGACCCGGGCTGCTTGGCGGGCGACGTCGCGGGCATGCTGCTGCGCGTACACCTGCCCGCCCAGGTCCACGGCCATCCCGACGAGGACGATCATGATGAAGGCCGAGGTGACGATCCAGATGGTGATGGACCCGCGCTCGGACGCGGCGGCGTCTCCGCCGATCCGGCGGAATCGGTGCGTGACCCGCGCCGCTGTGAGCTGACGGGTCGAGCCGCCGTGCCTGGCGTGTGTCCAGGGCACGTCCTCACCGCTCCCGGTAGGTGTCCAGCGGCGAGGACATGCTCGCTGTGACGGTTCGGGTGCCTGGCACTCCGGGCACGGACAGGTCGGAGAGGTTGACCACGCAGGTGACCGTGACCCAGATGCTGGCAGGGGTTCCGACGAGGGCACCGAAGCCGCTGGTGTCGACGTCGACGGAGACCCGCAAGCAGTTGACCTTCTGGTTGCTCAGGGCCTGCGCGGCCGCGGCGCGTGCCGTGTCGGTGGCTTGACCCTGGGTCCGCGAGATCGACGCCGACCGTGCGGCCTCCGTCGCGGCCGAGCCGACGGCCTGGTTAGCGATGGCGACCCGGCCGGCGAACACGATGAGCCCGACGAACAGCATGAACGCGGGCACTCCGATGACGGCCTCGATGACCGCCGATCCCCTCTCGCTCTGGATGCGTCGGCGGCAGCGCGGCAGGCGCCCTGCGCGGCTCACTGGGTGATCCTCTCGACAGGAGCGCTGGCGCTCTGGGTGACGGTGGGAGTCCAGCCGGGGATCACGCTGAGGGAGCGGCCGGTGACGGTGACGGTCGCGTTGGTGGTGCTGCGTGAGCTGCGGACCCGGGTGCCTTGGAGCACGTCGTCACCACCGGCGTCGGCGACGAACGCGTAGGCGTCCCGGGCGCCGCCCGACGCGGAGCCGCCAAGTCCGGCGGCCGTCCGGACGCCTTCCTGTGCGGCAGCTAGGGCGACCGTGCGGGCGTGGTAGAAGAGGGCCCCTTGCATCCCGAGGAACATCACCGCGAACAGTGCCGGCATCAGCAGCACCATCTGGATTGAGGTCGAGCCACGTTCCTGTTCCGTGACCGCGTGGAGGCGGTCACGGAACGCGAACCTCGGGAGCCGGTGCATGCGAAGGGTTACCGGATCTCCGCGGCCTTGTTGCGGACGTAGTTGGTGATCGCCAGGACCACGATGCCGACGATCGCGATGACGGCCACCGCCCAGATGACGTTCTCGATCGTCACCGAGCCGCGCTCGGGGTCCTTGGTCGCCTTCCTGATGGCGGTGTCGCGCATCTGGACGCCGAGGGTGTGCAGTGCTGCTGCGAGGTAGTACATGGGCTTCTCCCCTTGGTTTGGTCGGGCTGCGGGCCGCGACAGGTTCGGGTTTGGTCGGTCTGGTCGGAGGGCTGGTGACGTCCTCAGGTGGTGCCTCCGATGACGCGCAGGAGGGCCGGGGCGACGAGGATGGCCAAGAAGATCACCCCCAGCAGGCTCATCGGGATCGACATCTTTTCGCCGACCTCATTGGCCTTGCCCTTCTCGGTGGCGAGCAACGCGCTGCGCATGCCCGAGGAGCGGGCGCGCAGGCTGCGATAGATCTGAGCGCCCTCTTCGCCGGACAGGCGCATGATGTCGGCGAGGTCGTCGAGCTCGGGGAGTCCCAGCTCGAGGGCCAGCCCGTGCAGGGCATCCCACGGCGTGAGGCCGGACCAGCGGGTGCGGGCGAGCTCCTCGCTGAGGCGGCGGAACACCCAGGAGTCTCCGACGCCGGCGGCCACCTCCATGGCCTGCCGTGGGCCGCTCCCGGAATAGCGCTCGAGCGCGACGAAGTCGATGTAGGCGCCCAGCGCACGGCTGAACTCGGCCCGCGCCCTCTTGGCGTCGTCGCGGACGTTGTAGTTGGGCAGGAAGAACATCACGGTGGCCAGGCCGAGGGTCGCGACGGCCGGGATGAAGATCGGCAGACGTGCACCCAGGAGGGTGAAGAACGTGGTCATCAGGGGCGGGATCGCCAGGCCGAGCAGCGCGAACATGATCTTCTCGCCGTAGTAGCGGCTGATCGGCATCCGCAGGATCGCCAGCTCCTTGACGGGGATGGTGCCCCAGGCGCCCGCCGGGAGAGTCTTCATGCCCCAGACGCCCAGCCGTTCGCGAGTGTCGCTGGCCGTGTGCGTCGCCTCAACGGAACGCCGCTTGGCGTGCTCTGGTGAGAGTCGTTGCAGGGCATCGTCCAGATCGGGGTCGGCGGGCGCAAGGCGCCAGACCAGCAGCGCCACGCCGAGACCGACGAGGGCACCTGCGACGAGGGCGAGCTGGAGGCCGGTCGCCATCATCGTGCCGCCTCCTTGGCGGCGGCCCCGATGAACCGGGGCAGGGGCTTGCCGGTCGACATCTTCCGCATCCACAGCAGGGTGGCCACGTACAGGCCCAGCAGGAGGACCAAGAGCATCTGCCCGATGGGGGTGCCGAAGGGGCGGACGTAGTCACCGGTCAGGGCAAGGACGCCCAGCACCGAGATGGTGATGAGGGTGACCCAACGGGCCGTCGACCGGGGCTTGGCCCGGTCGGACTCGATCTCTCGGCGGGCCGCGACATCGGCCGCCGTGGATTCCGCTAGCGCCTCCAGGACGCTGGCCACACCGGCGCCACGGCGGCGGGCAGCCAGGATGAGGTTGCCGGCGATCAGGTCTCCGGTGGCGTCGTTGAGCTCGTCGGCGAACACGCGCAGGGCGTCCTCGGTGGCCCAGCGTGCGCGCAGCCGTGAGGCGAGACGGCTGACCTCGGGGCGGATCGCCTCGGGGGTCGAGCGGAGGGTGGAGATCAATGCCTGTTCGAGGCCGACCCCGGCGGTGAGGATGCCGGACAGCGAACGGGTCCACTCCTCCATCGCCTCGAGCCTGGGAATCTTGCTGGCCGATGGTGGTGCGGACAGCAGGAGGGGCAGTCCAGCGGCCGCGGCCGGAACGAGCGGGATCGCGACGATCCACCCGGTGAGCAACGCGACCACAACCCCGACCGCCGCGCCGACGCCCAGGAGCAGACGAGTGCGTCGGTCGAGCTTGGTGAGCCGACCGAGGACGGAACCCTTCGCGGCTGCACCGCGCTTGGGCACCGGGGGTGGGACAGGGCTGGAGCGCAGGCCGACCACCGCGCCGAGCAGTCCGGCGACGACCAGCGCCCCAGCCACCGCCGGAATGAGCGGGGTCACGACGCTGCCTCGCTCTGCCCGTAGAACTCCTCGAGCGCGAACCCCCACGCGGCCAGGTCCCGGTACTCATCGGGCAGGACTCGTGGCTCGACCTTCCTCCCTCCAGGCGGTGCAAGGAACACCTGCTGGACGGCATACCCCTTGTCGCGCTCTCCGGGCGTCAGCGTCAGGATCTCGGCGACCCAGCGGGAGCGCTGGGCGGTGCCGTCCGCCAGCGGCGTGGTCTCAAGGTGGACGTGCACGATGATGTCGATGCTGGCGGCAATCGCGCGCACCGCGTAGTCGTGGGTGATGTGGGGGCCGGCTTCCATGGCGCAGGTCACCAGCTTGCCGATCGCCCCTTCGGCGTTCTTGGCGTGGGTGGTGGAGATTGAGCCGGACCCGGACTCCATGGCCTTGAGCATGGCCAGGACCTCCTGGCCGCGGACCTCGCCGACGATCTGACGGGACAGGTCGAAGCGGAAGCTGTCGAACAGGGCTTGGCTCAGGGTGAACTCGCCGGCTTGGCTGCCGTCTGCGGCACGCTCCCCCGACCCGGGTCGCGCCTCCCAGGGGAACACGTAGGGGTGCTTGTCCTTGAGCTCGTGCAAGTGGAGCTCGTACTCGGTCTCGAAGGTGCCGATGATCTCGTGCTTGGGGATCTCCGCGCACAGCGCCCGGACAAGGGTGGTCTTGCCGGCGCCTTGGGCTCCGGAGACGACGATGCTGCGACGGGACTTCACGGCCGCGGACAGGAACGAGGCGGCCAGCTCGGTGAGTGTTCCCCGGTCGACCAGGTCGGCGAGCGTGACCTGCCGCAGCCGGTGGCGCCTGATGACCACCGACGGCCGCGGGGTGACCCACGCGGCCGCAGCGAGCCGGGCGCCGCCGTCCAGGCGCAGGTGCAGCCGCGGCTGCGCCTCCGAGAAGGGCCGGGCGTTGACCTCCGAACGCGAGGCCAGGAACACCAGGAAGTCGATCAGCTCCTGGTCGGAGTCGGCCACGGGTGGCCCCGGGATCAAGCGGCCGTCGGTGAGCTCGAGGAACACCGAGTCGCAACCGAAGATGAGAATGTTCTCGACCCGGTGATCGTCGACAAGCGGTTGCAGACGACCAAGCCCGAACAGAGAGTCGTCGATGGCCTTGGCCAGGGAGTCCTGCTCGGCGGCGTTCCACGCCTCCTGGCCAGCGCTCACCCGCTCGTCGTGCTCGCTGTTCAGCAGGTCGAGGATGATCGCCCGGCCGCGCTCTCGTTGCGCCTCCGAGCTCAACCGCCCGCGGTCATCGCCGAGGGCGGCGCTGAGGCGGTCCGAGGCCTGGCCTCGGAGTGCGGTGACCAGCCCCCAGTCGATGTCGGCGCCGTGCCGGTGAATCCGCGGCATGTCAAGGTCGCCGCCGTCGGAGGCCTCCGCCGGTGGGCCGGGGCGCGCCGCGTCGCCGGGGTCGGGAGTGGGCGACATGCTGAACGATCCCCGCACGCGGCCGGGGCGGGGCTGGCGCTGGGGCTCCACAGTCGCGGAGAACAAGGGAAGCGATGTCGGGTCGGAGGGATCCGGCTGTGCGCTCCGGTTGGGCGTGGTGTCGCCGCTCATGCCAATCCTCCGGTCGTCTGGGTGGCGAGCTGGTCGCGGTTCGCGATCACCGCCGACTGGATCGATGTCCGAGCCGCGATGAGGCTCCGAACAAGACGCGAGGAGTCGAACCGGCGCGGCGCCTTGGCGCCCTTGGCGAAGACGTCTGCGGCGGCTGGGTCCCAGGCAAGTGAGGCCGTCACCGGGATCTGCAGGACCTTCTGGACGTCCCGAGCGGAGTAGGGCTCCCCCTCCCCCACGACCAGCAGACCCAAGGACGAGCCGCCCCCGACCCCCTCGAAGCCGGTGCGCAAGGTCTCGGCCCACGAGCGGGCCGCCGACAGGGACACCAGGTCGGTCCTGGTCACCATCAGGGCAAGGTCCGCCGCGTAGATCAAAGGTTCCGGGCTGCCCGCCAGACCGAGCCGACCCGCGTCGACGATCACGTCCTGCCCCATCGCCTCGAGCGCCTTTAGCTCCGACGCCAGGGTCTCCCACATGGGCATGAGGCTGCGCGCCTGCCCGTGGGCTCGGGTGCCCGGCAGAAGCGAGACCGCCGAGGTGGGCGGGCCCGGCATACGAACGGTGGCGTCGGCGATCGCCTCGGTCAGCTGCCCGTGCCGTTGTGCCAGCGCCAGATCGATCAGCGAGTTGGGCGGGGCCGACTCGGCGCGAAGATAGCCGGCGAACACGGCGGACCCGCCTGTCGGGTCGCCCTCGACCAGAAGCACCGGGCGGGACCATGTCAGGGCCAGGCCCAGGGCTGAGGCGGTGACGCCGGGCGAACCGGACGCGGAGAACAGCGCGATGAGGGCCATCGCTCAGCGCTCCCGGCTGTCCAGAACCAGCGCCACCTTGCCGGTCGCCGCGCGGGCCGCCAGCTCGGCCGCCTGAGCCTCTGGCACCTCGAGCGAAACGACGGTCTGCCCGTTCTCGGAGTTCGGGTAGAGCCCGACGACCGTCGCCGCGATCGACACGGGCGGCTCCTGTCCCAGGTCGCCCTGCTGTCCGGGCGTCGCCACGACGCGCACCCGATCGCCGGCGAGGAGCGCCTCGCCGGGCATCAGCGAGGGCGGGAGCGCGACGCCCACCACTGACATGCCTTCGGCGGGCAGCACCGTCTTGGTCACGTTCTCGGTCGTGATGAGGCTGCCGGCGGCCATGTCCATCGCTGCACGCTGGCCCACCAAGCTCCCCATCCGGTCGCCCGGAATAGTCCTCAGCGCGGGATCCAATCCGACCTGGACCGTCATGAGGTCGCCCTGGGTGATCGTCTTCCCCCGGGTGACGGTCTGGCGCAACGCGACCACCTCATGGGTGTTGCTCGTCGACGACCATGCCCACGCCCCCAAGAGGGCGCCGAGGATCACCGCGGCCACCGATGCGGCAACGAATACCGGCCTCCGTCGAAGCTTCGGCGCGGGTGTCACCGGTGCCTGGTCTCCGGCTGCGGCCTTGCCGCGGCGTCGCCTGTCCGGTCGCGCCCCTCGTCCCCCGATTACGGCGGTCTGGTCGGCCTTCTCGGTGGTCATGGTCATGGGTGCCCCCTCGATGCCGCTCAGCTGTTGAGCACCTGGGCCTCGCCCATGGTGATCGTGGTCGTGTCGGTGAAGTTCAGCGGGATCGTGCCGCTCTGGCCGACCCCAGCCCAGGTCACGACCCAGTAGGTCGTCGCCCTCACGGTGTAGGTCCCCTGTCGGGTGTAGGTGTGCCCGCAGGTCGGCGACGACTTCTTGCCGTAGGAGTCGGCGTACGGGGTTCCCGGTCCGGTGCAGGTGACCGTGGCGCCGTCGCCCATCGCCCAGACGGTCCGTTGCGCCTTGGCGGTTGCGGTGACCGTGAACCCACCGGCCGAGGCGGTCTGCGTCTGCGGTCCCCAGGTCGTCGCGCCAGGATTCTGGGCCCACATCCACGTCGGCATCCCGATGATCCCGATGCTGCCCGGGCCGGGCTCGGGCACGATGCCGATGGTAATGGCGCGCAGGTTCATTCTTGCGATGGCCTGCTGGGCCAGTACTCGCGGGTCAGGCGGCGCTCCTCCCGGTGGGGTGGCCAGCCAGATCCAGAAGGTGATGCCCGTGACCATGCTGCCGTCGACCGGCCTGTAGCAGTCGTAGACCTGCCCGGTGGTTTTCCCCTCCCACGCCGGGTCGCTCAGCGGCGGCTGAGGGGCCAGCGCCGTGCAGTAGGCGTTCTGGGCGTTGGACCACCAACCCTTGTCCGAGGAGCACGGCACCTCGCCCGGTGGTGTGCTGAGGCGGTTGAAGCACTTCTGAACCACCACTGGCACGTCGTCGTCACCACCCCCACCGCCCCCACCGCCCCCAGGGTCGGTGATGATGATGATGCACTCCCCCGTCCTCGGCGACGGCTCCGTCCCCGGAGGGCAGTTGATCGGCGGATCCGCAGCCATCGCCGGAGCCGCACCGCCGAGGAGAGCGCCGAAGATCGTCAGAACGATCGCCAACCTTCTCAGCATGGTTTCCCCTTGAGTGTGTCGACCGTGACGAAGAACCCCTGCGGCGCCTTCACCACGGTGTAGGTGTACTGCTGCCGATCTGGCCGACCAGTTCGCACGACTGACTTACCGGCCTTGTCCACCACGTTCACCCCACTGACATCGATGCACGATGTGACGGTGAAGGCCTTGCCGTCTTTTGTCGTTGCCCTCGACGACAACACCACCGATCGCCCAACCTGCTTCCAGCCCTTTGCTTGAAGGGTCCCCAGCTCGATCCGTGACTGATCGGCGGCCTGGGCGCGGGCGACGGTCGCGACGAGGTTGAGGCTCTTCTTCGGGTCGGCGGCCAGATCGTCGAGGACCTTCCAATAGCGGCCGATCGTCTCCTCGGCTGACTTGATGTCCTTCTCGGCGGGAGTCAGGGGCGTCGGCGTCGAGGTGGTGGTCGTCGGCGTGGAGGTGGTGGTGGTCGGCGAGTTCGTCACGGGCGGCTGCGGTTGGGGGTCGTCGTTGCAGGCGGAGATCAGAACTACGGCGGCCAGGCTCGTTGCAACGCGAAGGGCGCGGGTTCGGCTTCGGGTCGTCATCTGCTTCTCCTCGATCTCGTTGGGCTAAGGCTCGGATCAGTCCTGCGAGGGGACACTAGCTGCCCAACTTGATACGTAAAGACTAGTGCATATTTCTCGCCTGGGCACCTCGACGCGCGTCGAAGGCCACCCCAAGGGTGGATGCATGACGTTGTCTGCTCTGGTCAACCTGCTGTCCGTTGCACTTCTGTCCGTCCGCCGACGAGCGGCGTGGAGGATCGCGGATACGTTGCAGGGGACCAGGCCGATGGGTTCCTAGCGCTGACCCATCCCGAGAACAGAGAGTCCCGGGCGCAGTAAGGGAAGGATATTCGATGTTTCGTCTGGCATCCATCGGAGGCAAGTCAATGCATCCGCGGCGTGCGGTGGTGACCGGGGCCGGTGGAGGTATCGGTGCGGCGTTGGCGACGCAGCTCGCCGCCGCGGGGACAGCCTTGGTCCTGGTCGACAACAACCCCGACGCCCTAGCGCGGGTGGCGGGTCGCTGCCGCGACCTGCGCGTCCCTGTGAGCAGCTGGGATGTCGACGTCGCCGACCATGGTGCTGTCGTCGAAGCCGCCCGGCAGGTCGTCGGGGACGACGGCCCACCGGATGCGCTGTTCAACGTCGCCGGCCTGATCCATCATGGCCTGCTCGTCGACTCCGACTTCGCCGACATCCAGCGGGTCATCCAGGTCGATCTGCTCGGCACGATCTCCTGCTGTCAAGTCTTCCTCCCGGCGCTGGCCACGCATGCCAGGGCACGGATCGTCAACGTCTCCAGTGCGTTCGGGCTGGTGGGCGTGGCTGGGTACAGCGCGTACAACGCAGCGAAGTTCGCCGTCAGAGGGTTCACGGAGGCGCTGCAACAGGAGACCCCCGCCAACGTGACGGTGAGCTGCGCGATCCCCGGTGGGGTGAGAACCGACGTCATGCGCAACGGGCTCTACGCAACACCAGCCGACCGAGCAGGCATCGTGGAGCGATTTGACGACGTCATAGCGCGTACCTCCCCCGATGCCGCAGCCGAAGCGATTCTCCGGGGCTCTCGCCTAGGTCGTCGTCGGATCATCGTGGGCGCCGACGCCCAGGTTGCGGACGCGTTGTCCCGGATCGCCGGCAGCCGGTACCAGGTGCTGACCCGCCGACTTGGCGCGAGGCGCACCTAGACTCAAGAGGGTTCATGAAGGGGGATGGCATGTCCAACCACTGGCTCCTGATCGAGACCTTCGGAGGGGAGCACCCTCCAAGCATCATCGGGGTCGGGTCGACCCCGAAGCGCATGGTCCCGCTGCGCTCGATCCTGGGTCGGGGTCGATCGCTTCGAGCTGTCGAGGAGATCGTCACCGAGGTGACGGCAAGCGGCACGGCCCGGGAGCTCGTGACCCACGAGGGGCGCAGGCACGTCCTGGGCTACCCGCTGCATTCCTACCGGGGGGACGTGCATGGCGTGTGGGTATGGAGTGGTCGCATCGGGGAAACGCCCCCAGGACGCGGCCCCGCCGGCGCCTGGCATTTCAACCTCAGCACCGACACCATTGGCGGCAGCGACGACCTGCTCGACCTGTACGGGGTGGCGCCCGAGGATCGCCAGACCGAACGCGCCACCGCGGAGGCATTTACCCGGCTGGTCCCCAACACCGACGACGCCGCAGCGCTGGCATTGATGATTCGCTCCCGGCCCGGCGACGAGCACCAGGCGGTCTGGGCCATCCGCCGCGACGACGGGCAGATGCGCGCCGGGCACCTCTCCTGCCGCGCGGTCGAGGAGCGGCGCGACGGCCATGTCGATGTGGTTCTGCGTGGCATCACCCATGACATCGGGCCAGCTGACACTACTCCGGCCGCCCCTCCCCCAGTCGTGCTCGAGCAGCGCGTGCTGGAGAGCGAGGCCCGCCCCGGCGAACACAGGGCACTGTTCAACCTCAGGACGATGAGAATCCTGCGATGGATAGACGACCCGCTCCCGGACCTGCACTGGACCTTGGACCCCGCGCACCCTGACTCCAGGTGGATCCACCCTGACGACCAGCAGTTCGCTGAACAGCTGTCCGCCTCACTCCGCACAGGACGCACCAACGGTCAATTGCGGCTCGCGGCCGAGGGCGGGGGCTGGCTCACTGTCGACGTGCTGGCGAACATCGTGCTCCTCGACCAGCACACCACGGCCGGCCTGTTCACTCTCCGCCGCGCCGCGCAGCCGATAGAGCCGCCCTCACCTCACTGACGGTGACGTTCAGCGTCTCGGCCAACGTCTCCAATGCGCCTTGTGAGGGCAGCCTTTCGATGTGGCCCGATTCCCACCGGGCGTACGTCGGGACGGACACATGCGTCCGCTCCGCGACCTGCCGGGCGCTGAGACCAGCCAGAACGCGTAGGCGCCGCAGGTCTGCCCCACTTTCAGACGGGATCAGGAGAGTTTGGACGTCAACCTCAAGAACCTCCGCAATCCGGTGTAGCGCCTCTGGACGCGGCTCCGAGGCGCCTCGCTCCCAACGCGAGACCCTCTCCCCTCCGGCCACGCCAATCAAGCGGGCAAGTCCGTGCTGTGTAATGCCCGCCGCCTCCCGGGCCACGCGCAACGCCGTTGGGTCAACAAGAGGCTGGCCGGGCGTTGCGCCACTCATCGCGCGTTGCGGATGAGGCCGAGCGGAGGCAGGGCGTCGACGACCTTCATCGTCTCCACGCTCACCGTGACGATCCGCGCGAGCAGGTCGAGGATGTAGCGCGGATCGCCGACCTCGCGCGACCAGTCGTTCGGGTCGTTGACGATGCCCGAGGCCTTGTCGGTCCTGACGTGGTAGCGGTCGATGATCCACTCGATGGCCGACCGCGACCCGAGCTGATAGCGATACGCGTCTTCCGGTATGCCGCGCAGCGTCACGTTCGCGTTGTAGACGATCGTGGTCCGGTCCCGCTTCTCGCCGGCCGCCTTCTGGTCGGCCGTGGGCTTGCCGAACACCATCTTCTGGGCCCCGGCGGCGTAGAAGTCGTACGGGTCGCGCCCCTCGGGCGGCCGTGTGTCGAGCCCGTCCAGCGGGTACGGCTCCACGCTCTCGTAGCCCAGGTGCAGCGCGGACATCCGTCGTCCCGCCTCGACGAACGGCCACGGGTCGGTGACCAGCGGGATGCGCGGGAGCAGCTTCTTCAGGTCGGCCGCGTACGTCTCGCGGTAGTCCGGGGAGTGCAGCAGCCCGTAGACGTAGAAGAAGATGTCGTCCTTGGTGACCAATTCGCCATATGCCGCGTGGAAGCGTCCCTGCGCCTCGTCCGTGACGTTGTCGATCCGACGGTACCCGTCGACCACCTCGCCGTCATCGGCAGCGTCGAAGGCCAGCAGCCCGTAGTCGGGATCGACCTTCTCGTACCGCCACCGCGCAAAGAACTGCCCGCTGCTGCTGCCCCAGAAGGCAAGATCAGTCGGAACGCCACTCGCGAGCAGAGCGAAGGGTCTGTCAGATCCAACCGCCGTCAGGTAGAAGCCGAGGTTGGCAGTTGCGTTCGTAGGAAAGCACCGCGGTAGCAGACCCGGGCGATGCACCCATCGAAGGTCTGCGTACAAATGTGTCTTCTCGAATGGCCGGTACATGACCACCGGGCCAGTTTCGGCAACCAACGCGATGCTCTCACCGCGTGTAAGTCGGGCTTCGAGTGAAGACGACCATTTGATTTCACTGGGGTCGTTCGAGCGGACGCCTCTAGTGGCCGCGGTGTAGGCAGCGACCGCTCGGGCCATGGACCGCCTCAGCGCATCCCGGCTCGCGTTGTAAGCCCATGCATCGCGATTCGTCTGAATCCCCGGCGCGAAGACACCGAATGCGTCCTTCAGGCTCATGAACGAACCAAAGTCGTCGCGGCGTTGGTTGAGCCAGTCGCCGTGGGCGTTGGGGGTCAGGTGGGTGACATCTCTGAGTCCCGACACTCGTTCCGCATCGGCGACCTTGGCGAGCTTCTCCTCGCGGGAGAGGTATTCGCCGATGTCGGTGTAGTGGATCCGTGCCGGCCCGGCGTGCCCGGCGTCCTTGATGAGGATGGTGATGGCCACGGTGGCGCGTGAGCCGCCGCCGAAGACCTTGCCGCCTTCTTTGCGGGACTGCTCGCCGGCGGTGCGCTGGTTGCCGCGCAGGTTGAGGACGTGGATGTCGCTGAACTCCTCGGCGAGGGTCAGGCGCATGCCGTCGGCGGTGTTGGAGTCGAGCCAGCCGCCGTTGGTGACGAACGCGATCACGCCGCGCTCGGCGATCCGCAATGATGCCCACTTGATGGCGCGGATGTAGGAGTCGTAGAGCGAGTTCTTGTTCGTGGCGGTCGATTTAGCGGCATAGGTCTCGCGGATGGCCCGGTCGAGGTCGTCGTACTTCTCGTTGGCGTTGTTGTCGTTCGCCGAGTCCTGGCCCGAGGAGTAGGGCGGGTTGCCGACGATGACCTGGATGTCGAGTGCCTTGAGCTTCTCGAGCCGCTCGTTGTTCTGCACGAAGACGGTCGTGTCGAGCCGGTCGCCCGCCTCCCAGGACTGGAACGTGTCGGTGAGGATCAGCCCGGGGAACGGCTCGTAGTCGGCCGACTCGCCGAGGCTGCCGCGCAGGTCCTGGTAGGTCGTCTCGATGTTCACGGCGGCGATGTAGTAGGCGAGCAGCAGGATCTCGTTGGCGTGCAGCTCGTGGGCGTACTTGCGGGCCAGGTCCTGCGGCTCGATCAGGCCGAGCTGAAGCAGCCGCGTGATGAACGTCCCCGTGCCGGTGAACCCGTCCAGCACGTGCACGCCCTCGTCGGTCAGACCTTGACCGAAGTGCTGACGCAGTACCTCGTCGGCCGAGCGCAGGATGAAGTCGACGATCTCTACCGGCGTGTAGACGATGCCGAGCTTGTCCACGGTCTTCTTGAACGCGGTCGCGAAGAACGTGTCGTAGAGCTGCACGACGAGCTTCTGCCGACCCTCGGCGGAGTCCACGCCGGTGACCCGCATCCGCACCGAGTCGTAGAACTTCTCCAGCGAGTGGTTCTCGTCGTCGAGCCGGTGCTCGTCGAGAACGCCGAGCATCCGCTCCATCGTCTGCGCGACCGGGTTGTGCGCGGCGAAGTCGTACCCGCCGAAGAGTGCGTCGAATACGGGCCGGGTGATGAGGTGCTGGGCAAGCATGTCGATCGCGTCGGAGCGGGTGATGCCGTCGTTGAGGTTGCCGCGCAGCCCGTCGAGGAACCGGTCGAACTCGGCGGTGACCTTGGGGTCGCCGCCGTCGAGCAGGGCGGTGATGCGGGTGATGTGCCGCTGCGCGATGTCGGCGATGTCCTTGGCCCAGTCCTCCCAGTACGTGCGGGAGCCGACCTTGGCGACGACCTTGGCGTAGATCGCCTCGCGCCACTCGTCGAGCCAGGTCAGCCCGAGCGTGCCCTGCGTCGCGGCCACGTCACCGGTACGGTCCCGGTCCCCGCGGCGGTCGTCGGGGCCGGGGACACCGATGACGTTGACCTTGTCGTCGCGCTTCTTCACCAGCTCGATCCGGTTGACCATGGCGTTGAACCGCTCGTCGTGCGCCCGCAGCGCCTGCAGCACCTCCCACACCGCGGCATACCGCTTGTTGTCACGCAACGCCTGCTCGGGGGTGAGTCCGGCCGGGATGCCGATGGGCAGGATGATGTAGCCGTACTGCTTGCCCGGCGCCTTGCGCATCACCCGGCCGACCGACTGGACGATGTCGACGACGGACTTGCGTGGCGACAGGAACATCACCGCATCCAGCGCCGGGACGTCGACGCCCTCAGACAGGCACCGGGCGTTGGTCAGGATGCGGCACGTGCCGTCTGGGACGTCGGCGCGCAGCCAGTCGAGCCGGGTGTTGCGCTCCAGCGCGTTGAAGGTGCCGTCCACGTGCTGGATCTCGCAAGTGAGCACCGGCTCACCGGCGGCGTCCTCGAGGTCGTGCGCCGCGGCATACTGCTGCACCGTCTGGCCGAACAGTGACTCGATGTGCTTGGAGTCCTTGATGGTGCCCGCGAATGCAACGGCACGGCGCATCGGGGCGGGGTCGCCGGCGAAGGAGTGCTCGGCGTCGCCGCGCTTGGCAAGCCCGTTCCAGCAACCGACGATCTTGGCGGCGTCGTCGAGGCGCAGCTCGTTGCCCTCGTCGGCAAGCTGGAGCTGGAACGTGCGGGACACGCTGGTCTCGTCCACTGCGAGAACGAGCACCTTGTAGTCGGTGAGCAGGTCGCGGGACACGGCCTCGCCGAACCCGAGCCGGTGTAGCTCGGGCCCGAAGATGGCTTCGTCGTCCATCGATGCGAGCACCGCGTTGGCTTCGCCAGCCTTCGCCTTGGAGGAGTCGTCGTAGATGCGCGGCGTGGCCGTCATGTAGAGCCGGTTGGTGCCGCGCAGGTAGCTGTCGTCGTGGACTCGCACGAAGGCCGACTCGTCCTCGCCGGCCAAGGTGGTGCCGGTCGTGCGGTGTGCCTCGTCGCAGATGACCAGGTCGAACGGCGCGAGCCCGCCCTGCCGCTGTGCCTGGGCAACCACGTCGATCGACTGGTAGGTCGCGAAGACCACCGTCATCGAGTCGGTCTCGCCCAGCGCCTGGGTGAGACGGGACTCCAGCACGGCGACGTTGGTCGTCGACGGGAGCGCGAGGTCGACCGCCGAGATGTCCTCGTTGACCGCCTTGGAGCGCGCCGTGGCCTTGCGATCCGAGCACACCGCGATCGGCGCGAGCGGCACCTCCGCCTCGGTCGACCACTCGCGCAGCGTCTGGGACAGCAGGCTGATCGACGGCACGAGGAACAGCACGCTGCCGCCGGCGCCGACCAGCTGCTCGGCGAGGCGAAGCGAGGTGAACGTCTTGCCCGTGCCGCACGCCATGATGAGCTTGCCGCGGTCATGGTTGGCCAGGCCCGCCAGCACCGCCTCGACGGCTTCCTGCTGATGGGGACGCAGCTTCTTCTTGTCGGTGACCGGCAGCACCTGTGGGGTGGTCCAGTCGAAGGCGTCCCAGTCGACGACCGACGCCTCCAGGTCGGCCAGCCCGATCCGGCGCACCGGGACCTGCTGGCCCTGGATCGCGTCCTCGGCGTGGGCATTCCACCGGTCTGTGGTCGAGACGATGATCCGCTGCGCGAACCCCTCCTTGCCCGACGCCGACAGGAACGAGTCGATGTCGGCCTTGCCGATCGTCGAGCCCGGTGCGTAGAACTTGCACTGGATCGCGACGTTGCCGCCGGTGAGCCGATCGACAGCGACCAGGTCGATGCCCGTGTCGTGCTTGCCGTCCCGCCCCGGCCACTCCTGCCACAGCCAGACGTCGCTGAACTGCTCCGCATAGACCGGGTCGGTCCGCAGGAACTCGGCGATCAGCTGCTCCAACTTGCTGCCCTTGTCGGCCTCCGAGGTGGACTGCCCCCGCAGCTCGTCCAGGACTTCGTAGATCGACGCTGACATGCCCCGCATCTTGCCCGAAAGGGTTGTGGGAGGGGCGACCCTCCCCCAATATCGGCGCGCTTTGCCGACCGGATGTGCGCTACCGGCCCCACTGGTGGGCGCGTGACCCCTCTCGGGGGCTACCTGACGGATCGCCTCAGGTCACGGACCGTCGCGATCATGCTCCCCGTGCAGGTGGTGGCGCCATGGAAGTGCGTAGCCCTCTGGCGTCCTGCCGTCGATCCGCACCAGCAGACGCACGTGTGACCGAACAACGGAGGGTTCGCACGCACGACGGTCACGTTCGCGACACCCGTGCTCATCACCGCGCGGACGTAGTCGAGCAATGGGCTGGGCACCCAGCCAAGGCGGGTCGCTTCGACCCTCGGCCCACGGCGCCGGCCGGCGGCGTGGCCCGACGGCCGATCGCAGGCGTCCGTCCTAGAGACCATGCCCTCGCTCCGGTTGGGGTTACCGGCCTGGCTGGCCCTCCCAGAGCAGGGCACCCATGCGGCTTGCTGCGCGCCGACGGAGCTCGTCGACGGCGTGCGTGTACCGCTGGGCAGTCGCCATCTCGGTCCAGCCCATGATGGACATGACAGTGCGGAGGTCCACGTCCTGCAGCAGGAGGAGGGTTGCGGCGGTGTGGCGGGCGTCGTGGAGCCGCACGTCTCGCACTCCGGCTGCGGCGACTAGGCGGTTCCATTCGGCGTTGTCGCGCGCGGGATCGATCAGGCCCCCGGTGGGGCCGGGGAAGACGAGGTCGTGCGTGGCGTCCCAGTCGGATCCGCACGCAAGACGTCGTCTGCCGACGCCGGCTCGGTGTGCACGCAGCTCATCGATGAGGGGCTGCGGGAGCACGATGGTCCGCTTGGAGGACCGAGTCTTCGGCTCGACCAGCAGGAGTCCTCCGCTGTGCCGTTGCTCGCATTCGGCGCCGCGGGTGTGACCGCAGGTCGGCTGGCCGGCGACCGTCGGGCAGCCGTGGAGCCAGGTGTGGCGTTGCACGGATCGGCGGACGCGCAGCACGCCGTCGCTGAGGTCGATGTCGCTCCAGAACAGGCCTAGCGCCTCGCCCTGACGGAGGCCGAGGGACAGGGCGATTGACCAGCGGGCCGGATGGTCGCTGGTTTGGGCGACCTCGAGGACGCGGCGGCACTCCTCGACGGTCAGCGGCTCGACCTCGACGTTCTCGGCTCGGGGTGGCCGGGCAACCAGGAGGGGGTTGGTGGTGAGCCTGCGCCGGCGAACCGCTTCGTTGAAGGAGGAGCGAAGGACGCGGTGAACGGCGCGGATCACGTGGGTCGAGTGGCCGTCGGCCTGCATGCGTCGGTAGTGCTCTTCGAAGTGCTCGGGGCGCAGCTCCGTCAGTCGCCATGCCCCCAATGCGGGGATCACGTGCAAGCGCATCTGGCTGCGGTAGGTCGACAACGTCTTCCATCGGGCGGTCATCGGCAGGACCGCGTCCAGCCAGTGGTCAAGCCATTGGGCGAGGGTGATGTCATCGTTCGTCCAGAGCTGGCGCCCGGTGTCGCGGTGGCGTTCGAGCTCGCGGACGGCTGTCCGCACCTCGGCCTTGGTGCGTCGCTGAACGTGCTTGCGCTGCGGCCTGCCATCCGGAAGGCGACCTACCGTGACGCGGGCATGCCACGAGCCGTCCGCTCCGCGATAGATCGTCGGGCTCGTCTGCTCGGGTGGCCGGCGGGGCCTACCCATCGCGGGCGTCACGCATGGTGGCGACGAATCGCTCCAGCTCGCGCCTCTCGACACGTACGGAACGGCCGAGGTGGACCACGCGGAGGCGGCTTCGGGCGACGTGGCGTTCGACGCTGCGCCGGGCACAGCGCAGGTGTCGGGCGGCCTCGTCCAGGGTGAGCAGCAGCGTGTCGGCAGCGGCCGGTGTGGGTGTCGTGGTGTCGGTAAGGGTCTCCATGACACCCCAATGCCCAGCCCGCCGGCCCTGGGGGACAGCACTGGCGAAGTCGCGACCGGAGCATCCCCCGATGTCGCCGCGGCCAGGCCCAGACGACGGGCCGCCTCCACGGCCGACCTGATGCCGACCGGGGTCCGTGAATAGTTTTTGAGCCGATTTGTGAGCCGAAGCCCGGCCCGCGATCCGACGGCAAGGGCCGCCTCTGACGGTGTTTGCGCAGGTCATCCCGCGTGTCCGATCCGCGCGCCCGAAGGGATTCGAACCCCTAACCTTCTGATCCGTAGTCAGATGCTCTATCCGTTGAGCTACGGGCGCAGATGTCGCCCCGGCGGATCCTGGTGTCCGTGCGCGGAGCAACGACGGGAAAGACTACCGGCTCCCCCGCCCGGCACGAAATCGGGATCCCGGACGCCGTCGACACGGCTCAGGCACGCACGGCGGGGGGACGCCCGCGGACACCCGTCGGGGGTGCCGGCACGCGGCACACCGAGCGGGTGCGCGAGCCGGCCCGAGCTCACCCTGCCGTGACGAATCTGCACGAACGACAGGCGAATTCGGCTCGGTTCTTGCAAGCACTGCAAGAACCTGTCAGCAGTTCGAGCGCTACCCGTCGGTTGTGAGGCTTTTCACGAGCACTGCCGTGCATCTGCGGTACCGGGCCCCTCCGCGGACGGCGTACCTTGGCCGGATCAGCAGCGTTCACCATGTGGACACCACCGGGTGTCGCGTGGACGCACCACCGCACGAACCGCGGCGAGGGATCTGCGGGACGAAAGGGACGGCCGATCACATGACGACCGAGGCGACTCAGACCGACCAGCGCGCAGGGGGGACGACGCACGCCAGGCTGCAGGCGTGGGTCGACGAGGTGGCCGCGCTGACCACCCCCGACTCCATCGAGTGGGTCACCGGCTCCGACGCCGAGTGGACCCGCCTCACCGACAAGCTCGTCGAGGCCGGCACCTTCGTGCGCCTCGACGAGTCGAAGAAGCCCAACAGCTTCTACGCCGCGTCCGACCCGATCGACGTCGCCCGGGTCGAGGACCGCACGTTCATCTGCTCCCGCGAGGAGAAGGACTCCGGGCCCACCAACAACTGGATGGACCCCGAGAAGATGAAGGACCTCATGCGGGGCCTGTACAAGGGCTGCATGAAGGGCCGGACGATGTACGTCATCCCGTTCGTCATGGGCCACCTCAACGCCGAGAACCCGATGTTCGGCGTCGAGATCACCGACTCCGAGTACGTCGTGGTGTCGATGCGGGTCATGGCCCGCTGCGGCGTGAACGTCCTGCGCCGGATCGAGGAGCTGGGCGAGGACGCGCGCTACGTCCCGGCGCTGCACTCCCTCGGCGCCCCGCTCGAGCCCGGCCAGGCCGACGTGCCGTGGCCGTGCAACGACGAGAAGTACATCGTCCAGTTCCCCGAGGAGCGGATGATCTGGTCCTACGGCTCCGGCTACGGCGGCAACGCGCTGCTGGGCAAGAAGTGCTACTCGCTGCGCATCGCCTCGGTCATGGCGCGCGACGAGGGCTGGCTCGCCGAGCACATGCTCATCCTCAAGCTCATCTCCCCCGAGCAGCAGGTCTACTACGTCGCGGCCGCGTTCCCCTCCGCCTGCGGCAAGACGAACCTGGCGATGCTCGCCCCGACCATCCCCGGCTGGAAGGTCGAGACGCTGGGCGACGACATCGCCTGGATGCGCTTCGGCGAGGACGGCCGGCTGTATGCCGTGAACCCCGAGTTCGGGTTCTTCGGCGTCGCCCCGGGCACCAACGAGCACACCAACCCCAACGCGATGAAGACCATCAACAAGGGCAACTCGGTGTTCACCAACGTCGCGCTGACCGACGACGGCGACGTGTGGTGGGAGGGCCTGGAGAACACCCCGGCCCACGCCACGAGCTGGAAGAAGCAGGACTGGACCCCCCAGGACGGAGCTGACGGAGTCCTTTCCAGCCACCCGAACAGCCGGTACTGCACCCCGATCGAGCAGTGCGACATCCTCGCCGAGGAGTACTACGACCCCAAGGGTGTGCCGATCTCGGCAATCTTCTTCGGCGGCCGCCGCAAGACGACCGTCCCGCTGGTGACCGAGTCCCGCGACTGGGTGCACGGCACGTTCATGGGCGCCACGCTCTCCTCGGAGACCACCGCCGCCGCGACCGGCCAGGTCGGTGTCGTGCGCCGCGACCCGATGGCGATGCTGCCGTTCATCGGCTACAACGCCGGTGACTACTTCCAGCACTGGATCAACCTGGGCAAGGACGCCGACGCGACCAAGCTGCCGAAGATCTTCTACGTCAACTGGTTCCGCCGCGACGACGAGGGCAACTTCCTGTGGCCAGGGTTCGGCGAGAACAGCCGGGTGCTCAAGTGGGCGATCGAGCGGATCGAGGGCAAGGCCGCAGCGGTCGAGACCCCGATCGGCCACGTCCCCACGCCGGAGTCGCTCGACACCGACGGCCTGGACATGACCGATGCCGAGCTCGAGCAGGCGCTCGCGGTCGACGCGGAGGAGTGGAAGGCCGAGATCCCGCAGATCGAGGAGTGGTTCGCCAAGTTCGGCGAGACCCTGCCGACCCAGCTGCGGGTGGAGCTCGACGGCCTCAAGGCCCGTCTCGGAGTGGAGTGACGACGACGGCGTGAGGACCCGACCGAGCGCCACCGAGGGAGGCCCGGAGCACCGAGGAGTCGCGACCGAAGGAATCGAGTAGGCCCGAGGGCACGACGTGACCTGAGCGCCCGAGGGGCCCGGAACCGAGACGGTTCCGGGCCCTTCGGCGTTTCCGGCGGCACCCGGCATACTCGCGCCATGGCTTCCAGCGGCGTGGTGTTCCCCGAGGTCGACGGCCGACGCAGCACCTCGGCGCTGGGACGCGGCGTCGTCGCGGACGCGCTGCGCGAGGTCGACCCGGTCGGGGCGGCGGCCGCCGAGCGGGAGACGAACTGGCGGCAGGACTACCTGACCCACTTCCGCCGCCTGGTCGAGGCCGGGCTGCTGCGCGACGGCGAGGCCGCCGTGGACATCGCGCGCGCCGGGCTGGACTCGCTGCACGGACGCATGCGCGCGACCGGTCCGGGGGGTGAGGTGCCGCTCGACGCGGTCTTCGAGCAGCCGGTCGACGTCCCGTTCGAGACCGCGACGGTGCGCGGCACCCAGCGCCCCGCGCGCGAGCTCACCCTGCCGCTGCACGGCCGGCGCCTGGGCGGGGACGAGCTGCGCCGCCAGCTCGACGACTGGCTGTGGCGCGGGATCATGGAGCCGTCGGCCACCGAGGCCGTGCACGAGGTGCTCGCCAACCCGGACTGGCTCGACCTGTCGGACCTGCGCCTGGTGGTCCTCGGCGCGGGCGCGGAGATGGGCCCGCTGCGCAGCGTCCTGTCGTGGGGCGGCGAGGTGGTGGCGGTCGACCTCCCGCGGCCGGACCTGTGGCGGCGGGTGCTCGACGTCGCCGGCGACTCTGCCGGCACCCTCCACCTGCCCGTGCCCGGCGGCACGGTGTGGTCCGGCGGCGACCTGCACGAGCACGCCGGCGCGGACCTGCTGCACTCCCTGCCCGCGGTCGCGCAGTGGCTGCGTGGGGTCGAGGGACGCCTGGTGCTCGGCAACTACGTGTATGCCGACGGGGCGACGAACGTGCGCGTGTCGACCGCCGTCGACGCGCTGACGCAGGAGCTGGTCCGGCACCGCCCCGACAGCGCCCTGGCCTTCCTCGCCACCCCCACCGACGTGTTCGCGGTGCCGGGCGACGCCGTCGAGCACTCGACCCGTGCCTACCGCGAGCCCTCGCGCGGGATGCGGCTCGTGCGGCCCGCCGTGCGGGCGGTGAGCGCCGGGCGGCTGCTGCGCCGCAACTACGCCCCGGGGTCGGACCCGGGGATCAACGACAGCTTCATCCCCCAGCAGGGGCCCAACTACGCGCTGGCCAAGCGGCTGCAGCGGTGGCGCGCGACGACGGCGCGGCGCGACGGGCTCACGGTGTCGCTCAACGTCGCACCACCGACCCGCACCCGGTCGGTGGTCAAGAACAGGGCGCTCGCCAGCGCGTACGCCGGGGCGCACCGGTTCGGCATCGAGGTGTTCGAGCCCGCGACGAGCAACACGCTCATGGCCGCGCTCCTCGTGCACGACCTGCGCACCGCCCCGACGCCGCTGCAGGCGCCGTGGCGGGAGGAGGCCCGGGGCGCGGTGCACGGCGGGCTGTGGCGCACGCCGTACGACCCGCGCAGCGCACTCGGCCTGGCGGTCGTGCTGGGCCTCGGCGGCGCCCGCGGCTGAGCCGGGCTACCGCCGCTGCGACGACAGCGGTCGCACCGCGCCGCAGACCGGGAACGTGCTGAGGTCCTTGGCGCGGGGCGTCCCGCCGGGGACGATGCGGTGCGCCACGCGACCGTGGTGCCCGCGCAGCAGCGCCACACGGGCGAGCAGGGCGGTCACGACGTCCTCGCCGAGGCGCCCTGGTCGTCGTCGCCCGGGGCCCCGGGGAAGCCCTGCTGCGTGCCGGTGCCCTGCTGGCCGAACCCACCCTGCCCCTGCTGGCTCAGGCCGCCCTGGCCGGTGCCGGTCCCCTGCTGGCCCAAGCCGCCCTGCCCCTGCTGGCCGAACCCGCCCTGCCCCTGCTGGCCCAAGCCGCCCTGACCCTGCTGGCCGAACCCGCCCTGACCCTGCTGGCCGAAGCCGCCGCGGCCGCCGGGCCCGAACTGGCCGCCCGGGACGCCGCGACCGTCCTGGACCGAGCTGCCCGCCGGGAGCATGGCCGCGGCGGCCACCCCGCCCATCGAGGAGATCCCGATCGCGAGCGCGGCGGCGATGGCCGTCTTGCGGCCCGACCACGTGGGCGGGTTGAGGGCCGGGGCCGTGGTGGCGCCGGCCGCGGCGGGCGCCTCGGCAGGTGCCTCGGCAGGCGCCTCGACGGGCGGCGCCGCGGGCGCGGCAGCGGGCTCGCCGGCATACGGCATGGCGCGAGTGGTGGCCCACGGCACCGGGACGGTGTCGTCGGGGGCCGGCGTGCGCTGGGTCATCGGTGCCTCCACGAGGTAGTCGGTCGTGGGACCGAGAGTCGGGCGCGGTGCTGTGGCAGGGCTGTGCCGGGGGTGTCGGCGTCCTGAGTCCTCGGCACAGAGGGCTCACAGGATCCGCACAGGCTCCGCCGCGCGGCCTCACATGGTTCGGGTGTTTCCTAGAGGCCATGAACATGCAGCAGCAGACGAACCCGCGCCTCCAGCGCCTGGACGGCTCACCGGTGCGGGTCCTCGTCGTCGACGACGAGAGCAACCTCACCGAGCTGCTCTCGATGGCGCTGCGGTACGAGGGGTGGGAGGTGCGCACCGCCGCCAACGGCCAGCAGGCCGTGCGGGTCGCGCGCGAGTTCCAGCCCGACGCCGTCGCCCTCGACATGATGCTGCCCGACTTCGACGGCCTCGAGGTGCTGCGTCGCATGCGCGGGGACAACGCCAACATCCCCGTCCTGTTCCTCACGGCCAAGGACGCCGTCGAGGACCGGGTCGCCGGCCTGACCGCGGGTGGCGACGACTACGTCACCAAGCCCTTCAGCCTCGAGGAGGTCGTCGCCCGGCTGCGCGCCCTCATGCGCCGCACCGCCGTCGTCGCGGACGAGTCGTCCTCGATGCTCGTCGTCGGCGACCTGACCATGGACGAGGACAGCCACGAGGTCACCCGCGCCGGCGAGCAGGTCCAGCTGACCGCCACCGAGTTCGAGCTGCTGCGCTACCTCATGCGCAACCCCAAGCGGGTGCTGTCCAAGGCGCAGATCCTCGACCGCGTCTGGAACTACGACTTCGGCGGCCAGGCGAACGTCGTCGAGCTCTACATCTCCTACCTGCGCAAGAAGATCGACGCCGGTCGTGAGCCCATGATCCACACCATGCGCGGCGTCGGGTACGTCCTCAAGCCCACGTCATGAGCCCCGCTGCTGCCGTGGGCTCGGCCCGCGCGCGGATCCGCCCCTCCACCTGGTCGCTCGGCACCAAGCTCGTCGCCACGGTCGTCGGCCTGTTCCTCGTCGTCACGCTGGCAACGTCGTCGCTGACGGTGCTGCTCCTGCGCGGCTACCTCGAGAACCGGCTCGACCAGGACCTGCGCACCAGCGTGGTCCGGCTCGGCGGCGGCCCCAACGACGGGGACGGCGACAACCGCGGCCGACCCCCGGCGGCACCCGGCGGCGGCGGCCGCTTCCTCACGCTCATCATGTCCGGCGGCACGGTCGTCGGGAACAGGGTCGTCACCGGCACCTCCGACTACGGCACCCTCACCGACGCCCAGGTGCGCCAGGTCGACAGCGCGGGCATCGGCCCCGCCCCGCAGACCCTCGACGTCAAGGGCCTCGGCGAGTACCGCCTCATCTCCCGCCAGACCCCGACCGGCGCCGTCGTCATCACCGGCTTGCCGCTGTCCAGCGTCACCGAGACCGTCAACCAGGTCGTCACGCTCGTCGCTGCCGGCACGATCATCGGCTTCGTCCTCGTCAGCACCGGCGGCCTGTGGCTCGTGCGGCGCAACCTCGCCCCGCTGCAGCGGGTCGCCCACACCGCGACCAGCGTCTCGCGGCTCAAGCTCGACTCCGGAGACGTCGCCCTCGCCCAGCGGGTGCCGGACGCCGACACCGACCCGCGGACGGAGGTCGGCCAGGTCGGGCTCGCCCTCAACAGCATGCTCGACAACGTCGAGGGCGCACTCCAGGCGCGGCACGAGAGCGAGCAGCGGGTGCGTCAGTTCGTCGCCGACGCCTCGCACGAGCTGCGGACCCCCCTCGCGTCCATCCGTGGGTATGCCGAGCTGTCCCGCCGCGAGCGCGAGCCGGTTCCGGCGTCGGTGAGCCACGCGCTCTCCCGCGTGGAGTCCGAGGCGCTGCGGATGCAGGGACTCGTCGAGGACCTGCTGCTGCTGGCCCGCCTCGACGCCGGACGACCGCTCGAGCGCAAGCCGGTGGACCTCACCCTGCTGGCGATGGATGCCGTGAGCGACGCGCACGCCGCCGCCCCCGACCACCGCTGGGAGCTCGACCTGCCCGACGAGCCGGTCGAGGTCAGCGGCGACCAGGCTCGCCTGCACCAGGTCGTGGCGAACCTGCTCGCCAACGCGAGGACCCACACGCCGGCCGGCACCAAGGTCGTGACCTCCGTGCAGCCCGACGACTCGTGGGTGCGGATCAGCGTCGCCGACGACGGGCCGGGCATCCCGGAGTCCCTGCAGCGGAACGTGTTCCAGCGCTTCACCCGCGGCGACGACTCCCGCAACCGCGCGGCCGGCTCGACCGGCCTCGGCCTGTCGATCGTCGCCGCCGTGGCGAAGTCGCACGGCGGTCGGGTCGAGCTCGCCAGCCGACCCGGCGAGACCCGGTTCTCGGTCCTCCTGCCGGTCGGCTGACCCGGGTTACTCGGGCACCCAGGCGATCAGCTGGTCGAACACCTCGACGTCGCCGTCGATCGGCATCTCCTCCACGCTCCGGCGGCCGTACATGAAGAGGACGACGTCGGAGGCGCCTGCACGGGCCGAGACGTCCGCGGGCTCCTCGGGCCCACCCTGCCCGGCTGGTGCGGCCAGTCGCTCGGCGCGGGCGCCGTCGCCGGACAGGTGGAGGCGCCACGCCCGACCCTCGGTCACGACGTAGTCGAGGGTCGCCGGGTCGTGCGGCCAGGGGCTGGTCGTCGCGTTGCAGGTCGCGAGGAACTCCTCGACCCCGTCGAGCGCCACCTCGGTGGGCAGCGACGCCGTGCCGTGGACGGTGAGCTCGGCGTCGTACGTGTGGACCGCGACCTCCTGGAGCTGGTGGCGGGCCACCGCCTCGCACGTGCTCGGGGACTGCGAGTCGCCCCACCAGGTCCAGCACCCGCGGTGGGGGCCTGCCTCGGCGAGGGCGTCGAGCAGGAGCCGGGTCGACTCCACCAGCCACTCCCCGAGCGCTCCGCGGTCGCGCGGGGGCGGAGTGGGGTCGGCGGGAGCCGTCTTGCCCGTCGCCCCGGGTCCGGCTGCGACCGTCGCGGCCCAGGCCCTCCGTCCCGTGCCGATGTGGTGCGCGAGGTCGAGCAGCGTCCACTCCGGGCAGGTGGGCACCTGGGCGCCCAGGTCCGGCGCTGCCTCGACTGCGGCGCGGAAGGCGGCGGACCGCTCGTCGACCAGCCGCAGCAGGTCGTCGAAGTCGAGGTCCCTGGACGAGAGGTCCGGCGACGGAAGGTCCGTGGGGGCGAGGTCGCTGGAGGGGAGGTCGCTACGCACCGGTGCTGTCTACCAGCCCGGCACCCCTGCGGCCCAGCGAATTTCGGACGTGGGCACTCGCCCCGGCACTCGCCCGGCACCTGCCCGGGCACGCGTCCCGGTCCGGTCCGGGCACTCATCCGGGCACCTCAGGGATGCCACAGCAGGGCCACAGTGCCGGCCCCGACGGTGTCACCCATGGACACCATGACCCTCCACCGCACCGCAGACGCGGGAGCCCCTTCCGTGCCGCCGCCCACGACAGCCCGGGCCGGCGCGCCCGGGACGCCCTCGAGGATCCGCCGCCTGTGGCAGGGTCCCCAGGCCGACCCGACCTGGGCCCGGCCGGCGCTGCTCGGCCTGCTCCTGGCCACAGCGCTGCTCTACCTCTACGGCCTGACCGCTAACGGCTGGGCGAACTCGTTCTACTCGGCGGCCGTCCAGGCGGGCAGCGAGAGCTGGAAGGCGTTCTTCTACGGCTCGTCCGACGCCGGCAACTCGATCACGGTCGACAAGCCGCCGGCCGCGCTGTGGGTGATGGCCCTGTCCGTGCGGCTGCTGGGCCTCAGCTCGTTCAGCATCCTGCTGCCCGAGGTCCTCATGGGCGTGGCCACCGTCGGCATCGTGTATGCCACGGTCAAGCGCTACTGGGGCGCGGCGGCGGGGCTGCTGTCCGGCACCGTGATGGCCCTGACGCCCGTGGCCGTCCTGATGTTCCGGTTCAACAACCCCGACGCGCTCCTCGTGCTGCTCATGGCGCTCGGCGCCTGGGCGACGCTGCGGTCGATCGAGCGCGGCTCGGCGCGGTGGTTCGTGCTCGTCGGCGTCCTCATCGGCCTGGGCTTCCTGACCAAGGCGCTGCAGGTGCTGCTCGTCGTCCCGGCCTTCGGCCTGGCATACGTGCTCTTCGCGGACACCACGCTGCGGCGTCGCATCACCGGGGCGCTCGCCGGGACCGCCGCCATGGTGCTGTCGGCCGGCTGGTGGGTCGCGATCGTCGAGCTGGTCCCGGCCAGCATGCGGCCGTACATCGGCGGCTCGCAGGACAACTCGTTCCTGTCGGTCACCTTCGGGTACAACGGCCTGGGCCGGATCAGCGGCAACGAGACCGGCTCGGTCGGCGGCGGCAACGGCTGGGGTGCCACCGGCATCACCAGGATGTTCTCCAGCGCCATCGGCGGCCAGATCTCCTGGCTCATCCCCTCCGCACTCGTCCTGCTCGGCGTCGGCCTGTGGCTGCGCGGGCGGGCCCCGCGCACGGACCTGCGCCGCGCTGCCTACGTCGTGTGGGGCGGCTGGCTGCTCGTGACGATGCTGACCTTCTCGTTCATGGCGGGCATCTTCCACGAGTACTACACGGTGGCCCTCGCCCCCGCCGTCGCCGCCCTCGTCGGCATGGGTGCGGCCGAGGCCTGGGAGCACCGGCGCCGACCGGTCGGGTCGGTGGCCCTCGCCGTCGCCACTGCTGGCGCAGCCACCTGGTCCTTCATCCTCCTCTCGCGTACCGACTGGTCCAGCGTGCTGCGGGTCGGCGTCCTGGCCCTCGGCCTGGCGAGCGCGTTCCTGCTCCTCGCGATCACCCAGCTGCACCGCCGGGCGGTTCCGCTGGTCGTGGCCGGGGCGACCGTGGCGGCGCTCGCCGGCCCCGCCGCATACAGCATCGACACCGTGCGCACGGCGCACACCGGCTCCATCGTGACCGCCGGCCCGAACACCGGTCGGGGCGGACCCGGCGGCGGTGGCCCCGGCGGCAACGGCGGCCCGCCCCAGAGCCTCGGCGCCGCGAGGGGCACCCGGGGCGGCACCGCCCAGGGCGGCACGACGCAGGGCGGCACGATGCAGGGAACCGTTCCCGGCGGCACCACGGGCGGCACGACCGGTCAGGCGCGTGGTGGCATGGGCGGCCTGCTGGATGCCACGACGCCGTCGACCGAGGTGGTGGCGGCACTCTCGGCGAACGCCTCGTCCTACCGGTGGGTGGCGGCGGCCATCGGGTCGCAGAACGCGGCGGGGCTCCAGCTCGGCACCGGCCTGCCCGTCATGGCCATCGGCGGCTTCAACGGCAGCGACCCCTCGCCGACGCTCGCCCAGTTCCAGCAGTACGTCGCCTCCGGGCAGGTGCACTACTTCCTGGCCAACAGCGGCATGGGCGGTGGGCCCGGCGGCGGGGGCGGCTCCGGCACCGGGTCGCAGATCTCGCAGTGGGTGGAGGCCAACTACACGCAGGTGACCATCGGCGGGCAGACCTTCTACGACCTGACCCAGCCGCTGTCGTCCACCGGCGCCACGGCCTCGACCACCACCCAGGCCTCGTGATGAGCGGCTCGGTGCCGGCGGCGCCCGTCCTCGACGTGGTCGTCCCGGTCCACAACGAGCAGCACACGGTCGGCGCCTGCGTGCGGCGGCTCCATGCGCACCTCGTGCAGACCTTCCCCTACCCGTTCCGGGTCACGGTGGCGGACAACGCCAGCGCCGACGGCACCGTCGCCGTGGCCCGGGGGCTCGCCGCCGAGCTGCCGGGCGTCGCGGTCGTCGAGCTCGAGCAGAAGGGGCGTGGCCGGGCGCTCAAGGAGGTGTGGCTGGCCTCGGACGCGCCGATCCTGGCGTACATGGACGTCGACCTGTCGACCGACCTCGACGCCCTGTGGCCGCTGGTCGCACCGCTGATGTCGGGGCACTCGGACCTGGCCATCGGCTCGCGGCTGGCGCGGGGGGCCAGGGTGGTCCGCGGCCTCAAGCGCGAGGTGGTCTCGCGCTGCTACAACCTGGTGCTGAGGGGCACGCTCGGCGCACGCTTCTCCGACGCGCAGTGCGGGTTCAAGGCGATCCGCGCCGACGTCGCGGCAGAGCTGCTGCCGATGGTGCAGGACCCGACGTGGTTCTTCGACACCGAGCTGCTCGTGCTCGCGGAACGGTCCGGCCTGCGGATCCACGAGGTCCCCGTCGACTGGTACGACGACCCGGACTCGCGCGTCGACGTCGTGGCCACGGCGCTGGACGACCTGCGGGGCGTGCGGCGCGTGCGACGCGACCTGCGCCGGGGTGCCCTCCCCGTCGCCGACGTGGCCCGGCGGATCGGCCGGTTCCCGGTGGGCCGCGCGTGGCAGCAGGCACGCCGGTTCGCGGCCGTCGGGGTGCTGTGCACCGTCCTGCACCTCGGCCTGTTCGCGGCGCTGGTGCGCCCGACCGGCTCCGCGCAGGCGGCCAACCTGGTGGCGCTGCTCCTCGCGACCCTCGTCAACACCGGTCTCAACCGGCGCTGGACGTTCGGCGTGCAGGGCCCCGGCCGGGTTCGGCACCAGGCCCAGGGGCTCGTGGTGTTCGGCCTCACCTGGGCGATGACGGCCGGGGCGCTGGGGTTGCTGCACCTCCTCGACGCCCGGCCGTCCACCGCCGTCGTCACGGTGGTGCTCGGCGCGGCGACCGCGCTGTCGACGCTGGTGCGGTTCGTCGCGATGCGGTCGTGGATGTTCCGCGCCGCGCGGCCGGCTCGGGCTGACGACACGAACCACGCCGTCGACACCGGGGACGCCGGCCGGGTCGCCCAACCGGCCTGGCGCAGACCGGTGAGCTCGAGGTGGTCCACGGCGAACGTCGCGGCGACCGCCAGCCCCCAGCCCGCCGCGTACAGGGC
>NZ_JBHUYG010000004.1:0-110032 GCF_042668795.1 Pedococcus sp. NPDC057267
GGTCCGGCCGGTCGGCCGGGCCCGCCCCCGTTCGTGTGGCTCGGGACCCGGGTTTGGGCTCCCCGGCCTTCGCCGCTAGAGTGTCGACCACTGTTCGGCGTGGTGCGTAGTTGCCCCGTCCGGCAACACGACCACGACCAAGAGGACACCATGGGCTCTGTCATCAAGAAGCGCCGCAAGCGCATGGCGAAGAAGAAGCACCGCAAGCTCCTTCGCAAGACGCGTCACCAGCGTCGCAACAAGAAGTGATGGACGGCCCCCGCCACGGCGGGGGTCTTCTCGTTCCCGGCACCCTCTGTTCCCGGGCAGGCCCGCCCCCGGGCGGGACCGGTGCGGTGTGCCGTGCCGGTCACCGGCGCGGGTGGGCGCGGGACGCCCGGACAGGCCGTTGCGACGGACGTCACCCGGCCGGCTGGCGTCCGGCTCGGTAGGGTTTCGTCCGTGGCTGACGTCGTCCTGGTGACCGGGGTCTCCCGCTACCTAGGCGGGCGGTTTGCCCGTGCCCTGACCCAGGACCCGGCCGTGTCGCGGGTGATCGGCGTGGACGTCATCCCGCCCCCGCACGACATCGGGCGGGCGGAGTTCGTCCGCGCAGACATCCGAAACCCGATGATCGGCAAGATCATCGCCCAGGCCGAGGTCGACACGGTCGTGCACATGAACGTCATCGCGACCCCGGTGCACGCCGGCGGCCGGGTCTCCCAGAAGGAGATCAACGTCATCGGCACGATGCAGCTGCTGGCCGCCTGCCAGAAGGCGCCCAGCATCCGCCGGCTCGTCGTGAAGTCCTCGGCCGCGGTCTACGGCTCGAGCCCGCGTGACCCCGCCATGTTCACCGAGGACATGGGCCCGAAGTCGCTGCCGCGGGCCGGCTTCGGCAAGGACTCGGTCGAGGTCGAGGGCTACGTGCGCGGGTTCTCCCGCCGGCGCCCCGACGTCGAGATCTCCATGCTGCGGTTCGCCAACATCATCGGGCCGGTGATCCGCACCGCCCTCACCGACTACTTCTCGCTGCCGGTCGTGCCCGTGCCGTTCGGGTACGACGCGCGGCTGCAGTTCGTCCACGAGAGCGACGCCGTGGGAGCCCTGCTGCGCGCGACGACCGGCCCGAGCATCGGCATCACCAACATCGCCGGCGACGGGGTCATCACCGTCACCCAGGCGGCCAGCATGGCCGGGCGCCCGGTCCTGCCCGTCCCGATCCAGGCCGCCGGCCTGCTCGGGGGGCTCGTCAAGCGCTCGGGCCTGGCCGACTTCAGCAGCGACCAGGTCCAGTTCCTCGCCTTCGGGCGGGGGCTGGACACCCGCCGGATGCACGAGGAGATGGGCTTCGCGCCGGCGTACACGACCCGGGAGGCGTTCGCGGACTTCGCGAGCGGCCTCGGACCGGTGGTGCCCGGCAGCGCCGCCGTCGGCTCGGCCGTCTCCGGCGTCGCCGGCACGGCCGCCCACGCGATCGGCTCGGTCTGGGCCGCGGGGAGGAACGACTGATGCCCGGACCCACCCGGAAGTCCGCCGTGAAGAAGGCGACCACGAGCAGGGCAGCCGCCACGAGGACCTCGGCGGCGAAGGCCGCCACGCCGGGGAAGTCCGCCGCCGAGGCCGGCGCCACGAAGAAGGCCGCGACCAAGGCCGGCGGCACGAAGAAGGCCGGCGTTACGAAGAAGGCCGCCACGGCGAAGAAGGCCCCCGCGGCGAAGGCGTCCGCCGCCACCTCGGGCGCGGGCCGGGCGTCGCGGGGGGCCACCCGCCCGG
Organism: Pedococcus sp. NPDC057267; assembly: GCF_042668795.1. Taxonomy (NCBI): domain Bacteria; kingdom Bacillati; phylum Actinomycetota; class Actinomycetes; order Micrococcales; family Intrasporangiaceae; genus Pedococcus; species Pedococcus sp. NPDC057267. The sequence continues at coordinate 1,756 of NZ_JBHUYG010000004.1, forward strand.
GAGCCCTGGCCGCCGGGGCCGCCCGCGCGTCCGGCGAGCGCGCCAGGCGCCGCAGCACGCCGCTGCTCGGCGCCGGACCTGCCGAGGCCCGGGCCACGTCCGCGTCCACCTCCACCCCGCGCGACGACGACGCGACCACGACCACGGCGACCACGACCACGGCGACCGCGACCGAGGGCGCCCCGACGGCTGCCACCACGCCGGCCAAGCACCGTCCGCGTCCGGTGGCCAAGGCCGTCCCGTCCACCAAGGCGGTCGCCCGTTCCGGCGTCCGGGCCCCACGCGCCACGACCTCGCGACGACGCAGCCGCGGCAGCTCCGCCGCGCGCGCCCAGGACGCGCCGGTCCGCGTGCTGACGGCGGTCCGGGACGAGCCGGACGAGCAGGCGTTCCGCCCCGGCCCCCAGCCGGGGGCGGGTGCGGCCGGCGCCGGCGGGACCGGTCCCGGCGTCGAGGAGCTGCTCACCGCCGGTGTCAGCGCCATCCGGATGGCTGCCGAGGGTGCCGGTCTGTCGCCCGACGACGTCGAGCGCCACCTCGCGGCCATGCTGGCGTTCGTGCGCCGGCGGCTCACGGGCGACTACACCGTCGACGACTTCGGCTTCGACCGCGACTTCACCGAGCACTTCTACCTGCCGGTGCTGCGCCCGTTGTACCGCCGGTGGTTCCGGGTCGAGGTCCGAGGCGTCGAGAACATCCCCTCCGAGGGCGGGGCCCTGGTCGTGGCGAACCACTCCGGCACCATCGCCATGGACTCCCTCATGACCCAGGTGGCCGTCCACGACGAGCACCCGGCGCACCGCCACCTGCGGATGCTGGGGGCGGACCTCGTCTTCCAGACACCTGTCATCGGGAACGTCGCCCGCAAGTCCGGGTCCACCCTGGCGGCCAACCCCGATGCCGAACGCCTGTTGGCATCCGGGGAGCTGTGCGGCGTCTGGCCCGAGGGCTTCAAGGGGGTCGGCAAGCCGTTCAGCGAGCGGTACAAGCTGCAGCGGTTCGGCCGCGGCGGCTTCGTCTCCGCGGCGCTGCGCACCGGGGTGCCGATCATCCCGTGCTCGATCGTGGGCGCCGAGGAGATCTACCCGATCCTGGGCAACGTCAAGACGGTCGCCCGGCTGCTCGGCGCGCCCTACGCCCCGATCACCCCGACGTGGCCGCTGCTCGGTCCGCTGGGGCTCGTGCCGCTGCCGAGCAAGTGGATCATCGAGTTCGGGGCGCCGGTCGCGACGGCGGACCTCGGGCCGAGCGCCGCCGACGACCCCATGCTCGTCTTCGACCTCACGGACCAGGTCCGCGAGACGATCCAGCAGACGCTGTACTCGCTGCTGATGCAGCGCCGCTCGGTCTTCTTCTGACGCAGGGGCGTCGTCCCGGACGACCGGCGGCCGTGCGCGAAGGCGCCGGCCGTCAGGGGAGCGTGGGCGTGAGGCCCGGGAGCGTGACGGGCCCGAGGGTCGAGCTCGGCACGGTGGCACTCACCCCGCCGGTGCCCACTGTGGCCGAGGGCAGCGGGAGCGTGGCCGAGGCCGACGGAAGCGGCAGTGAGGCGCTCACGGTGGGCAGCCCGACGCCGACGCCCCCGGTGCCGGCGGTGACGCCACCGCCACCGGCGCCGGCGGTGACGGCACCGGCGCCCACGCCGGCCGACGGGCCGGAGACCGATCCGCCGGCGCCCCCACCCGACTGCGTCGCCGTGGCCCGCGGGACGCTGGCAACGACCGTGGGGCTGCCGGAGGGCCGGGTCGACGACGTCGCGCCGGGCGCGACGCTCGTGGTCAGCGACGGGAGGGTCGCCGGGCCGATGGTCGAGGCGAGCTCGGAGCAGGGGGAGCCGCAGGCCGCGATGCGCCGGGCCGTCTGTTGCTGCGACTGCAGCAGCAGCGACTCGAGCTCGGCCACGAGCGGGATCGACTGCTGCGGCACCTCGCGACGCAGCACGTCCACCTGGGGCAGTGCGCGTGCGGTGAAGTCGCGCATCGAGATGAGCGCCTGCGGGTTGCCCGTGGTGGCGTATGCCGTGTCGAGCGACTGCTGGCCGCGCCGGAGGGAGGTGATGGCGGCCTTGAGGGCGACGTCCACGTCGTCGTGCGGGGCCTGGTGCTCGGCGAGGTCGCGGGCGTCGGAGATGTGCTCCTGCGCCTGGTCGAGGTACGTCCGGCCGCGGTCGAGGTCGTTGTCGGCCAGGCGGACCTGGACGCCGTCGAGCCAGCTCTTGACCGGGTAGAGCGCCTGCCCCGGCAGCGCGCTGCGGGAGGCGGCGCCGACGATGCCGCTGACGAGCACCGCGGAGGCAGCCACGCCGGCCAGGAGCCGGGGGGTGCCGCGGCCGAGCACGACCACCCCCGGTGTGGTGCGTGCGGCGGCGCGGCGCGCGGCGGCGGCCTTGGCGGCGGCGGGCGAGGGGGCCGGCATACGCTCCGCCTCGGCCATCAGGCGCGTGCGCAGGGCGGCGACGAACTCCGGGTCGGGCCCCGCGAGGTGCGTGCCGGCGCCGGTGACGCGCTGGGTGGTGCGCACGAGCTGCTCGAGCTGGGCGTCGTCGACACGCCCGCCCTCCAGCGCTCGCTGGAAGCGGTCCGCGGAGCGGTTCAGCAGGGGCATGCCGGCACCTCCCTCCCCAGCTCGGTCACGGTTGTCCGCGCTGAGAACGAGCGGCGGGTGCGGAAGTTACGCGCCGATTCGTAGCGATATCCGCCGGGTGCCTGCGACGGCTCACAGCTCCACATCGGCCAGCTCCCGGTGCAGTGCCCGGACGGCCCGCAGCTGCAGCTGCTTGACCGCCCCCTCGGACTTGCCGAGGACCTTCGCCGTCTCGGCCAGAGAGAGTCCCTGGAGGAACCGCAGCACGACGCACTCCGCCTGCTCGGGCTTGAGCCCCTTGACGGCCTGCAGGAGCCGCTCGTCGCGCAGCCGTTCGAGCACCTCGCCCTCGGGCGCCGCCTCCACCCGCGGGTCGGCGTCGAGCATGTCGGCCGTGCTGACCTCCATGCGGAACCGCGCGGACTTGGCGTTGTCGGTGATGAGGTTGCGCGCGATGGTGATGAACCACGCGGCGATGTCGCGGCCCTGCCAGGAGAACGAGTCCATCCGTCGCAGGGCGCGCAGGAACGTCTCGGACGTGAGGTCCTCCGCGAGCTGGCTGGTGCCGACCCGCACGTACACGTAGCGGTACACGGTGTCGACGTACCGCTCGTAGAGCATGCCGAAGGCCTCGGAGTCCCCCCGCTGGGCCAGCTCGACGAGGGCCGACACGCGCTCGAAGTCCTGGGGTGCCTCGCCCGGGCCGAAGCCTGCGCTGGCGGCGTCCCGACCGGCGCCGCGGCCGTCGCCCGACAGGGTGCCGGCGTCGCCGGCGACGCTCAGCAGGACGCGCAGCGTGGAGAGGAAGTCGGCCGTGGCGGCGCCGATGCCGTGGGCGCCCCTGGTGCCGGGGGCCCCGCCGACAGAAACACCGCCGGTGCCGCTGCCCGTGCCGACACAGGCCCCCGCGAAGCACGTCGCAGGTCCGCCGTAACCCGACCCGACCCGGGTCGTTGTCAGGGCGCGCGCAACCGTGGCGCGCACCCGGAGGGGTGCTGCGGGCGCGATGCGACGTGGGCGAGATCCGATGGGAGGCACCTCCTGACCGAGGGACAGTTTCCCCGATTCCGGAGCATTTGTCAGGAGACCCCCGTCACATCGACGCGCCCGCGATGCACCCTCGGCCGGTGCTTCAGCGCCGGCGGCGACGGGCAGCGGCGGCCAGCACGCCGGCCAGCGCGGTGGCGCCCACGGCCTGGGCGCCGACCTTGGCCGCCCGCCTGCCCGTGCGGTAGTCGTGGATGGCCCAGCCGTGGGCCCGGGCGTGGTCGCGCAGCGCCCCGTCGGGGTTGATGGCCACCGGGTGCCCCACGAGCGAGAGCATCGGGATGTCGTTCGCCGAGTCGGAGTAGGCCGCGCAGCGGGACAGGTCGAACCCGCGCTCGGCCGCCAGTGCCTCGACCGCGCGCGCCTTGGCCGCACCGTGCAGGAAGTCGCCGACCATGCGCCCGGTGTAGATCCCGTCGACGGACTCGGCCACCGACCCGAGTGCGCCGGTGAGCCCCAGCCGGTCGGCGATGACGGTGGCCACCTCGACAGGGGTGGCGGTGACCAGCCAGACCTCCTGGCCCGCGTCGAGGTGGGTGCGGGTGAGCGCCTGGGTGCCGGGCCAGATGCGGTCGTGCATGGCCTCGTCGAAGATCTCCTCGCCGATGGCGTGGATCTCGGCCACCGAGTGCCCTGCGATGAACCCCAGCGCCTGCTGCCGGATCTGCTCGACGTGGGCGAGGTTCTCGCCCAGGAGGGCGAAGCGGACCTGCTTCCAGGCCATGGCGCTCACGTCGCGCAGGGTGAAGAAGTCCCGTCGCCACAGGCCGAGGGCGAGCTGCCAGATGCTCGCGCCGCGGATGACGGTGTTGTCCACGTCGAAGAACGCGGCCGCCCCGGGGTCGCGGGGCGTCGCCGGCTCGGTCTGCAGCTCGGTGGCGGCGGCCTCGGTCATGGGCCCGAGCCTAGGGCTCGCCCCCGTGCTCCGCGGCATACGCTGGAGCGGTGTCCGCCACACCCGCGCCGCAGCCGCGCATCACCCTCATCGGCAAGCCGGGGTGCCACCTGTGCGACGACGCCCGCGCCGTCATCGAGCGGGTGGCCGTCGACCTCGGCGTGGGCTGGCACGAGATGTCGGTCCTGGACGACCGCGAGCTGTTCGAGCGGTATGCCGAGCAGATCCCCGTGACCCTCGTCGACGGCCGGCAGCACGACTACTGGAGGGTCGACGAGGCACGGCTGAGGGCTGCACTGGGGGCCTGACCCGGGCGCGGCACGGACGGGCGGAGGGCCTCTCGCCGCCGCCGGCGTGACCTGTCTCACGCACGGGACGGGGGCCTGCTTGTGACTTTGTGCATCCGTTCACAAAAGCGTAACCTGCAATGGCTCCCGTCCGCTCCAGCCAGGTGCGGGCTGCCTGTGTCGAGAAGGAGCCCGAGAGAACGTGTCAGCCGAACCGAGCGCCCGTCGGGGCATCCCCGACGCCACGGTTGCCCGGCTACCCGAGTACCTCCGAGCCCTCACCGGGTTCGCCGAGCGAGGCATCACCTCCGTCTCCTCCGAGGAGCTCGCGGCAGCCGCCGGCGTGCGCAGCGCCAAGCTCCGCAAGGACCTCTCCCACCTGGGGTCGTACGGCGTGCGCGGCGTGGGCTACGAGGTCGACCACCTCGCCTACCAGATCTCGCGCGAGCTGGGCCTGACCCAGGACTGGCCCGTCGCCATTGTCGGGATGGGCAACCTCGGCCACGCCCTCGCCGCCTACAGCGGCTTCGCCACGCGCGGCTTCCGCGTCGTCGCCCTGCTCGACCAGGACGAGAAGCTCCACGGCCAGGAGATCGCGGGCATCACGGTGCAGTCCATGGACGCGCTGCCCAGCCTCGTCGAGGAGCAGGGCCTCGCGATCGGCGTCATCGCCACGCCCGCCGCCTCCGCCCAGGACGTCTGCAACCAGCTTGTCGCCGCCGGCGTCTCCTCCATCCTGAACTTCGCGCCGAGCGTCCTGGTCGTGCCCGAGGGCGTCGACGTGCGCAAGGTCGACCTGTCCACCGAGCTGCAGATCCTCGCGTTCCACGAGCAGCGCAAGGCGCTCGCGGGCGAGGGGCTGCGACCGCTCGCCAAGGCGGTGGTCCGGTGAGCCTCGTGATCCTGGGCCTGTCCCACCACACCGCCCCGCTGCCGCTGCTCGAGGCGATGTCGCTCGACCCCTCCCGCCGTGCCGACCTCGAGAGCCGGCTCACCGCGCGGGAGAACGTCTCCGAGGCCATCGTCGTCTCCACGTGCAACCGCACCGAGGTGTATGCCGAGTCGCTCACCTTCCACGGTGCCGTCAGCGACATCACCGAGGCGCTCACCGAGGCCACCGGCGTCGACAACGCCCAGCTGCGCGAGCACCTGTACGTGCACTACGAGGACCGCGCCATCGCGCACGCGTTCACGGTCGCCTGCGGCCTGGACTCGATGGCCGTCGGCGAGGCCCAGATCCTGGGGCAGATGCGCACCGCGCTGCGTGACGCCCAGCGCACCGGCCACGCGGGACCCTCGCTCAACGCCCTCTTCCAGCAGGCCCTCCGCGTGGGCAAGCGTGCCCACACCGAGACCGGGATCGACGCCGTCAGCGTCTCGCTGGTCGAGGCCGGGATCGCCCGCGCCGAGGCCCACCTCGGCGACCTGGCGGACCTGTCGGTCCTCGTCGTGGGCGCTGGTGGCATGTCCTCGCTGGCCGCCACCACGATGACCCGCCGCGGTGTCGGCTCCCTCACGGTCGTCAACCGGACCCTGTCCAAGGCGCAGCGGCTGGCCGAGCGCACCGGTGGCACGGCACGTCCGCTCGCCGAGCTGGCCGACGCCCTCGCAGCCGCCGACCTCGTCGTGTCGTGCACCGGCTCGACCGGCGTGGTCGTCGACCTCGCCACGGCCGCCGACGCCCAGGTGGCCCGTGCCGGGCGCCCGCAGGCGTACGTCGACCTCGCCCTGCCCCACGACGTCGCGCCCGAGGTCGCCTCGCTGCGCGGGGTCGTCGTCGCCGGCCTGTCCGCCCTGGGTGACGACCTGTCCGCTGGGCAGGCGTCCGCGCAGGTGCAGGAGGTGGCCGACCTCGTCATCGGCGAGGTCGCGGCCTACCTCACCTCGCGGGCGGCCGAGTCGGTGGCCCCGACGGTCGCGGCGCTGCGCCGCCACGCCGCCGATGTCGTCGCCGGCGAGCTCGGCCGGCTCGAGCAGCGGCTGCCGCAGCTCGACGAGGCGACCAGGGCCGAGGTGCAGCTCGCGGTGCACCGCATCGTGGAGAAGCTGCTCCACACCCCGACCGTCCGGGTCAAGGAGCTCGCCGTGGGCGGGCAGGGTGACGACTACGCCCAGGCCCTGCGCGAGCTGTTCGACCTGCGCCCCGGCCAGACCGCGACCGCGTCGGTACCGCCCTCGCAGGGAGGTATGCCGTGAGCGGCACTCGCACCCTGCGCCTCGGCACCCGTCGCAGCGCCCTCGCCACCACCCAGTCCGGCTGGGTGGCGGACCGCCTGCGCGCGCTCGGCCACACCGTGGAGCTCGTCGAGGTGGTGACCGAGGGCGACACCTCGACGGCGTCGCTGGCCTCCCTCGGTGGCACGGGCGTCTTCGCCGCGGCGCTGCGCCGGGCGCTGCTCGACGGCGAGGTCGACCTCGCCGTCCACTCCCTCAAGGACCTGCCCACCGCGCCCGAGCCCGGTCTGGTCGTCGCAGCCGTGCCGACGCGGGAGGACCCGCGCGACGTGCTCGTGTCCGCCGACGGTCGCACCCTCGGCGAGCTCGGCGACGGCGCCGTCGTCGGCACCGGGTCGCCGCGCCGGGTCGCCCAGCTGGCGGCCCTCGGGATGGGCCTGTCGTTCAAGGACATCCGCGGCAACGTCGACACCCGCGTGGCGATGGTCCGCGACGGCGCCCTCGACGCGGTCGTCCTGGCCCGGGCCGGCCTGGCCCGCCTCGGCCGGCTCGACGAGGTCGCCGAGGCGATCGACCCGCTGCAGGTGCTCCCCGCCCCGGGCCAGGGGGCACTGGCCGTCGAGTGCCGCGCCGACGACGCCGACACGCTCGCCGTGCTCACGCCGCTCGAGAACGCCGACACCCGCGCCTGCGTCACCGCCGAGCGGGCGCTGCTCGCCGCGCTGGAGGCCGGCTGCTCCGCCCCGGTCGGGTCGCTCGCCGAGGTCGTCGAGGGCGAGGACGGCGTCGAGCTGTCGCTGCGCGCGTTCGTCGGGTCGGTCGACGGCTCGTTCGAGCTGCGCCGTTCCCTCGTGGGGCCGGTCGGTGACGCCGAGTCCCTGGGCCGGCGCCTCGCCGAGGTGCTGCTCGGGGACGGTGCCGCCGAGATCGTCGGCCCCGAGCCCCGACCGCCGGCCGGCGCCGACCCCGGGCGGCGCACCGAACCCCGTCCGCCCGACCCAGCCGGGGCGACCGGACCGCATTCGGTCGCCGCCCTCGACAGCAGCAACCCCCGCAGCCCAGAACGAGACAGCACGGAGCGTGCACTGTGAGCCCCACGCGCTCGACCCAGCCCACCCAGACCCGCCCCGCCCGCGCCGCGAAGGCGCCCGGTCGCGTCGCCTTCGTCGGCGCCGGCCCGGGCGACTCCGGCCTCATGACCGTCCGCTCGGTCGACCTCCTGGCCGCGGCCGACGTGGTCGTCATCGACCAGGTCGCCCGTGAGTCGGTGGTCGCCCGCTACTGCGGCCCGGACGTCGAGGTCGTCGACGCGGGCCACGGCGACCACGGCCAGCCGCTGACCCACGCGATGCGCGCCAAGCTCGTCGTCAAGGCCGCCAAGTCCGCCCCCGGCGGCCTCGTGGTCCGCCTCATGGACGGCGACCCGGCCCTGTTCAACGGCCTGGCCGAGGAGGCCCTCGCCTGCCACAAGGCGGGCATCGGGTTCGACATCGTCCCGGGCGTGAGCGCGGTCTCGGCCGTCCCGGCATACGCGGGCATCCCGCTGACCTCGAGCAGCTCGCCCGCGGTCCACGTGATCTCCGCCAACGACCGCAACGTCGACTGGGCGGCCTCGGCCGCCGACTCGGTGACGGTCGTCCTGCTCGGGCCGCCCGACGACCTCGGCGCGGCCCTCGCGAAGCTGCTCGACGCCGGGCGCTCCGCCGACAGCCCGGTCGCGCTGACCGAGCGCGGCACCACCATCCGGCAGTCGACCCGCGTCACCACCCTCGGCGAGGTCGCCAAGGTGATGAAGTCGGTCGAGTTCCCCGCGCTCGCCGTGGTCGGCTCGACCGTGGCCATGCGCTCGGAGCTGTCCTGGTTCGAGACCAAGCCGCTGTTCGGCTGGAACGTCCTCGTGCCGCGCACCAAGGAGCAGTCCGGTCGCACGATCGCCAGGCTCGAGTCCTACGGCGCGACCGCCGAGGTCGTCCCGACCATCTCGGTCGAGCCGCCGCGGACGCCGCAGCAGATGGAGCGTGCCGTCAAGGGCCTGGTCACCGGCCGGTACGAGTGGATCGGCTTCACCTCCGTCAACGCGGTCAAGGCCGTCCGTGAGCGGTTCGAGGAGTTCGGGCTCGACGCCCGCGCCTTCGCCGGCCTCAAGATCGCGGCCGTCGGCGGCGTGACCGCCGAGGCGCTCCACGAGTGGGGCATCGTGCCCGACCTCGTGCCGTCCGGCGAGAACTCGGCCCAGGGCCTGCTGGCCGACTGGCCGCCGTTCGACGAGGTGCTCGACCCGATCAACCGGGTCTTCCTGCCCCGCGCCGACATCGCCACCGACACCCTCGTGGCCGGCCTGCAGGAGATGGGCTGGGAGGTCGACGACGTCACGGCCTACCGCACCGTGCGCGCCGCCCCGCCGCCCGCGCCGGTCCGCGAGGCGATCAAGGGCGGCCAGTTCGACGCGGCCGTCTTCACCTCGTCCTCGACGGTGCGCAACCTCGTCGGCATCGCCGGCAAGCCGCACCCGTCGACGGTGATCGCCTGCATCGGCCCGGCCACCGCGAAGACCGCCGAGGAGCACGGCCTGCGGGTCGACGTCCTCGCGCCCGAGGCGTCCTCCGACGCCCTCGTCGACGCCCTGGCCGACTACGGCCTGGGCCTCGCGGCCGCGGCGCTCGAGGCCGGCGAGGAGGTCGTGCGCCCCTCGCGCAAGAAGGCCTCCGCGCGCCGGCGGGCCCGCTGACGTGGAGCACCTGAGCAGCGCGCCGCGGCCGGAGCCGGCAGGTCCGGTCCTCCGGCCGCGGCGGCTGCGCCAGTTCCCTGCCCTGCGGCGGCTCGTCGCAGAGACGCGCCTGCACCCGGCCGAGCTGGTGCTGCCGGTGTTCGTCCGTGAGGGCATCAGCGAGCCGCAGCCGATCTCCGCGATGCCGGGCGTCGTCCAGCACACCCTCGACTCCCTCGTCGCGGTGGCGCAGGAGGCGGTGGAGGCCGGCATCGGCGGCCTCATGCTCTTCGGGGTGCCCGAGCACAAGGACGCCGTCGGCTCCGGCGCCGACGACCCGGACGGCATCCTCAACGTCGCCCTGCGGCGGGTGGTCGAGGCCGTCGGCGACGGCACCGTCGTCATGGCCGACCTGTGCCTCGACGAGTTCACCGACCACGGCCACTGCGGCGTGCTCACCGAGCGTCGCCCCGGCCACCTCGTCGTGGACAACGACGCCACGCTCGAGCGGTATGCCGCGATGGGCCTGGCGCAGGCGCGCGCCGGGGCCCACGTGCTGGGGCTCTCGGGGATGATGGACGGCCAGGTCGCCCACGTCCGCGCGGCCCTGGACGCCGAGGGCTTCACCGACACGGTGATCCTCGCGTATGCCGCGAAGTACACCTCCGGGCTCTACGGCCCGTTCCGCGAGGCGGTGCAGTCCTCGCTGCAGGGCGACCGCGCGGCCTACCAGCAGGACCCGGCCAACGCCACGGAGTCGCTGCGCGAGCTGGAGCTCGACATCGCCGAGGGCGCCGACATGGTCATGGTCAAGCCGGCCATGCAGAACCTCGACATCGTGGCCGCGGCGGCGGCGATGTCGCCGGTTCCCGTTGCGGCGTACCAGATCTCGGGCGAGTACTCGATGATCGAGGCGGCTGCCGCCAACGGCTGGATCGAGCGCGAGCGCGCCGTCATGGAGTCGCTGCTCAACATCCGGCGAGCCGGGGCGCAGGTCATCCTGACCTACTACGCCCTCGAGGCGGCCGCGGTGCTGCGCCGGTCCGTCACGGGCTGACGCCGCCGCCGGGCGCCGGGTCGAGGGGGCTGCCGAGCACCCACGGGCCGATCTCCCGGGCGATGTGCCGCGCCTCGACGTGCATCGCCTGCACGACCTCGGGCGGGTGCGGCCTGGACAGCAGGCGCACCCCCGCCGCGGGGCGCTCGACCAGCCGCGCGGTGCCGTACTCCGGGGAGGCGAGGACCCGCGCCACCCAGCCCGGGCCGAACGCCCCGACGGCGCCGGAGAGGATGGCGTCGCGGGTCTGCTCGAGGCCACCGACCGGAGGGCCGGCGCGCCGGTAGTCGCCAGCGCCGTTGGTGAGCCAGGCGAGGGTCCAGAAGCGCGTCACCGACGGCCCGGTCTCGGGGGCGAGGTCGGCGAGGGGCAGCCGCAGGGCGTCCTCGAGGCTGATGACGCCCGGGCGCTCGGGCAGCAGGTTCCACGGGTAGGCCAGGACGACCTCGTCCTCGAGCAGCTCGGTCACGAGCAGCTCGCGGTCCGGCCAGGGAGGGCTCGCGACGAGCAGGTCGAGCTCGTCGCAGAGGTCGTCGTGCCACGTGCGGAGCTCGACGTCCCGGACCACGACGCGCACGCCGGGGAAGCGGCTGGCCAGGCCCGTGAGCAACGGTGTCGTCAGCTCGGCCGCGCCGCCGGGCATGAGGCCGACGGTGACCGTTCCGGTGTGGCGCAGGTTCGCGGCCGTCCGGCGCGCGCTCTCGACGGCGTCGACGAGGTGCTGGGCCGGGCCGAGGAGGGCGGCCCCGGCGGGCGTGAGCTCGACGCCGCCGGGTCGGCGGACCAGCAGGGTCACGCCCAGGGTGCGCTCGAGGTCGCGGACCTGGGCGGACAGGGCCGGCTGGCTGACGTACGTGCGGGCCGCCGCGCGGCGGAAGCCCCCGTGCTCGGCCACGGCGAGGAAGGCCTGCACCTGCCGCAGCTCCACGCGACCACCCCTCCTGCCCGAACGTCTGGGGGTGCAGCCCATGGTGCGCGCGTGCACGCAGCCCCGGCAAGCGAAATGCCACAGGTCGCGGGTGCGAGGTCTCATGCGCGAGCGGGAGGAGGGTGCCGGGCGGGCCGTTTCCCCCGTGCCCCTGACGGCCCGCCCGGAGTCCCTCGCGGAACAGGGTCGCAGTGGTGGCGGCGCGGCGGGAGGGGTCGGGGGCAGGTTGGTGATCGTGTTTCGTGATCGGCTGGCGGTCACCCGGACGCAGGCACACGCGAAACGGCGGTTGCCCGACGTCCCTCGGGACAGGATCCCGAGGGTTGTCGAGCAACCGCCGTCTCGCGGTCTGGGGTGGTGCTGGCTCAGGCGGCCTTGAGCAGCTGCACGTCCAGCGTGATCTTGATCTTCTCGGAGACGAGCACGCCGCCACCCTCGAGCGCGACGTTCCACTCCAGGCCCCAGTCCTTGCGGTTGATCTCCGCGGTGGCCTCGAAGCCGGCCTTCTGGTTGCCCCACGGGTCGGTGGCCAGGCCGTTGAAGTCGAGGTCGAACTCGACCGGCTTGGTGACGCCCTTGATCGTCAGGTCGCCCTTGAGGCTGTCCGCGGTGACCTGGGTGGACGTGAAGCTCATGGTGGGGTTGTTCTCGACGTCGAAGAAGTCGGCGGACTTCAGGTGGGCGTCGCGGTCGGCCGAGCCGGTGTCGACGGAGGCGAGCTGGGCGACGGCCGTGACCTGCGAGTCGCTGATGACGTCGCCGACCTTGACGGTGCCCTCGAACTCCTTGAACTGTCCGCGGACCTTGGTGACCATGAGGTGGCGGGCGGTGAAGCCGATCACGCTGTGCGAGGCGTCGACGGTCCAGGTGCCGGCGGGGAGGTCGTGGATGCTGGCCATGGTGGGTGTCTCCTGTGGTTCGGGTTCCGCCGGGGAGGTCCCGGCTGGTTCGTCCTGTCCAACATAGCAGCCATCATTTATATTTCAACTACTACGGAGTGACGTGGGTCACACCGGTGCCCGGTGCCATACTCCGGGCATGAGCACCCAGGGGGAACCGCGCTGGCTCAGCGCCGAGCAGCAGCGGGCGTGGCGCGCCTACCTGCGCGGCAGCCGGCTCATCGAGGAGGCGCTGGACCGGGACCTGCAGTCGCACGGCGTCCAGCTCACCGAGTACGAGATCATCTCGATGATCTCCGAGGCGCCCGGCCGCAGGCTGCGCATGTCCACGCTGGCAGACCTCGTCGTGCAGTCCCGCAGCCGCCTCACCCACACCGCGTCCCGCCTGGAGAAGCGCGGGTGGGTGCGGCGCGAGTCGTGCCTGGAGGACAAGCGCGGCGTCGAGCTCGTCCTGACGCCGGCCGGCTGGGACGCCGTCCGCGAGATGGCCGTCGTCCACGTCGACAGCGTCCGCAAGAACGTCATCGACCCCGTGCCCCCGGAGCTGTTCCTCGCCCTCGGCCAGGCGATGGACCACATCCGCGCCGTGCTCGCGCCCGACAACGACGGCCCGCACCCCGCGGTGACCGCCGAGGCCCGCGACCACGGACCGTTCCCCGCGGACGGCTGACCGCGCGACGGCCGACCCCCGCCGACGGCTCACCGCGCACGGTCCGACCCCGTCGGCGGCCGGCGCGGGCGCCGGCCACGCCCTCCCACCCACGGGGCACTCAGGGACGGCTGGGACAATGGCGGACATGACGGCATACCCCCTCGACGCCCCCGTCTCGCAGGCGCTGCTGGACCGCGCGACCTCGGTGACCCCGGGAGGCGTGAACTCGCCGGTGCGCGCCTTCCGCGCGGTGGGCGGCACGCCGCGGTTCATGGAGTCGGGCAGCGGCCCGTACCTGCGCGACGTCGACGGCCGCGAGTACGTCGACCTCGTCTGCTCGTGGGGCCCGATGATCCTGGGCCACGCGCACCCGGCCGTGCTCGACGCCGTCCGGGGTGCCATCGAGAAGGGCTTCTCCTTCGGCACCCCGAGCGAGAACGAGGTCGCGCTCGCCGAGGAGATCGTCCGCCGGGTCGAGCCGGTCGAGCAGGTGCGCCTCGTCTCCAGCGGCACCGAGGCGACCATGAGCGCGATCCGGCTGGCCCGCGGCTACACCGGCCGGTCGCTGGTCGTGAAGTTCGCGGGGTGCTACCACGGCCACGTCGACTCCCTCCTCGCCCAGGCCGGGTCGGGAGTCGCGACGTTCGCGCTGCCCGACTCCGCCGGCGTGCCCAAGGAGATGGCCGCCGAGACGATCGTGCTGCCCTACAACGACCTCGCCGCCGTCGAGGAGGCGTTCGCGGAGCGCGGCGCCGACATCGCGGCCGTGATCACGGAGGCCAGCCCGGGCAACATGGGCGTCGTCCCGCCCACCGCGGGCTTCACCGAGGGCCTGCGCCGGGTCACCGCCCAGCACGGTGCCCTGCTCATCTCCGACGAGGTCATGACGGGCTTCCGGTGCTCGGCCAGCGGCTGGTACGGCCTCGAGGCCCCGTATGCCGCCGGCGCGCCCGACCTCTTCACCTTCGGCAAGGTCATGGGCGGCGGCTTCCCGGCCGCGGCCTTCGGGGGTCGCGCCGACGTCATGGCGCTGCTCGCGCCGCTCGGCCCCGTCTACCAGGCCGGCACGCTGAGCGGGAACCCCGTCGCGACGGCTGCCGGCCTGGCCACCCTCCAGCAGTGCACCCCGGCGGTCTACGACCACCTGGGCGCCGTCGCCGACACCCTCACCGCCGCCGTCGGCGAGGAGCTGTCGAAGGCCGGTGTGCCCCACGTCGTGCAGCGCGCGGGCAGCATGTTCAGCGTCTTCTTCCGCGACGGCGCGGTCACCGACTACGACACCGCCCGGGCCCAGCACGTGGCGGCGTTCGCCGCGTTCTTCCACTCGATGCTGTCGCAGGGCGTCTACCTGCCGCCGAGCGCGTTCGAGTCCTGGTTCGTCAGCGCGTCGCACGACGACGCGGCGGTCGAGCGCGTCGTGGCGGCCCTGCCGGCGGCGGCGTCGGCGGCCGCAGAGGCGTTTGCGACAATCGAGTCGTGAGCTCCGCCCCCCACGCCCGCACCGTCGTGCACCTGATGCGCCACGGTGAGGTGCACAACCCCGAGGGCGTCCTCTACGGCCGGCTCGACGGCTACCACCTGTCCGAGCTCGGGCGCGAGATGGCGCAGGCCGTCGCCGACCACCTCGCCGACCACGACGTCACCCACGTCGTCGCCTCGTCCCTGCTGCGCGCCCAGGAGACGGCGGCCCCCGTGGCGGCGGCCCACGGCGTCGCGGTGACGACCGACGACCGCGTCATCGAGTCGACCAACGTCTTCGAGGGCCACCGGGTGGGCTCCATGCGCCCCGTCGACTTCCTGCACCCGCGGCACTGGAAGCTGGTCACCAACCCGTTCAAGCCGTCGTGGGGCGAGCCGTACGCCGAGGTCGCCGGCCGGATGCTGGCCGCCATCGCCGACGCGCGGGACACCGCCCGCGGCCACGAGGCGGTGGTGGTCTCCCACCAGCTGCCCATCTGGACGGCGCGCAACGAGCTGCTCGGCAACCGGCTCTGGCACGACCCGCGCAGGCGCGAGTGCCGCCTGGCGTCCCTCACCACCCTGACGTGGGTCGGTGACGAGCTCGAGTCGATCACCTACTCCGAGCCGGCCAGGGTGCTGCTCGCCCGGTCCCGGGGAGGCACGGGATGAGCCCGCGTATGCCGCGACGGCGCCTGCCGCGCCTGCCGCGCCTGTCGGCGCTGCTCGCCGTGCCGGTCCTCGCCGCCGGCCTCGCCGCCTGCGGGAGCGACCCGAACTCCATCGCCGCGCAGGCCAAGGACGGCAGCCGCAAGGGCTACATCTCCCAGGACGGCGCGGTCCAGGTCATCGCCCCCGCCGACCGCGGCAAGCCGGTCGGCCTGTCGGGCACGCTGCTCGACGGCAAGCCGTGGGCCCTGCCGGACGCCGGCGGCGACGTCGTCGTGCTGAACGTCTGGGCGTCGTGGTGCGGCCCGTGCCGCACCGAGGCCCCCGAGCTGGAGAAGTCGTGGCAGGCCGCGCAGAAGGCCGGCAAGCCGGTCACCTTCATGGGCATCAACACCCGTGACAACACCTCCTCGGCCATCACCTCGGCGCAGCGCTGGGGCATCACGTTCCCGTCGCTCGCCGACCCGTCGGGCGTGCTGATCCTCAGCCTGCAGGGCAAGGTCAGCGCACCGCCGACGACCCTGGTGCTGGACAAGACCGGTCGGATCGCCGCCCGGGTCAACGGCGAGGTCCAGGCCTCGACCCTGACCGGGCTGGTCGACGACGTGCTGGCGAAGGGCTGAGGCAGCTCGACGATGACCAGCTCGATCCCCGTCGTGGCGGCGACCGCCTCCGGCGTGCAGGACACGGTGACCTCCGGCGCGCTGCCGGTGGCCCTCGCCGTCGCGATGCTCGCCGGGTTCGTGTCGTTCGCGTCTCCCTGCGTGCTGCCCCTGGTGCCGGGGTTCCTCGGTTACGTCACGGGGCTGTCGGACGAGACCCTCGAGCAGCGTCGCCGCCACCGGCTCGTCCTCGGCGCGCTGCTCTTCGTCCTGGGCTTCACCGTCGTCTTCATCCTCGTCACCGCCTTCCTCGCCGGCGTCGGGGCGGCGCTGGTCGAGCACCGTGGCCTGCTCATGCGGGCAGGCGGCGTGCTCGTCCTGCTCATGGCGCTGGTCTTCCTCGGGGCGGGCACGCAGCGCGAGCTCAAGCTGCACTGGCGACCGACGTCCGGCCTCGCCGGGGCACCGCTCCTGGGTGCCGTCTTCGGGCTCGGCTGGGCGCCGTGCACCGGGCCGACCCTGGGCGCGGTCACCATCCTGGCGACCACGACCGGCAACTCCTCCGCGGTCACGCGCGGCATCGTCCTCGCGGTGGCCTACTCGCTCGGCCTCGGCGTGCCGTTCCTGCTCATCGCGGCCGGCTTCGAGCGGTTCGGGGCGGTGTCGGCGTTCCTGCGCCGACGCCAGCGCGCCATCCAGCTGTTCGGCGGCGTGCTGCTGCTCGTGATCGGCCTCATGCTCGTGACCGGGGTCTGGGAGAGCTGGACCCGCTACCTCCAGACCGCCCTCGTCGGCGGATTCCAGACGGTGATCTGACATGGCCGACTCCACGACGATCACGCAGCCACGCCTCGGGGCCATGGGCTGGGCCCGCTGGACCTGGCGCAACCTCACGAGCATGCGCACCGCGCTGTTCCTGCTGCTGCTGCTGGCGATCGGCGCACTGCCGGGGTCGATCTGGCCGCAGCGCAGCATCGACCCCGCGCGCACCGCGGACTGGATCGCCCAGCACCCCAAGGCCGGACCGGTCCTGGACCGGCTCGGGTTCTTCGAGGTGTACGCGTCGCCGTGGTTCGCGGCCATCTACCTCCTGCTCTTCATCTCCCTCGTGGGGTGCGTGCTGCCGCGCAGCCGCGTGCACTGGCGGGCGATGCGGTCGACACCGCCCCGCACCCCCTCGCGACTGGAGCGGCTGGACGACTCGGCGCGGGCCGAGGTCGACGCGTCCCCCGAACAGGTCGTCTCAGCTGCTCGCGAGGTCCTGCGCGGCCGGCGGTTCCGGGTCCACAGCCATGACGACGCCACGGTCAGCGCCGAGAACGGCTACCTCAAGGAGACCGGCAACCTCGTCTTCCACCTCGCCCTCATCGGCGTCATCGTCGGCGTCGCCATCGGCCACCTGCTCGGCTGGAAGGGCGACGTCATCGTCCCGGTCGGCAAGTCGTTCTCGAACACCCTGTCCCAGTACGACACCTTCGACCCGGGCCCGTGGGTGAACCCCGACACGCTGCAGCCGTTCACCATCACGGTCGACAAGCTCGACGCCAAGTTCGAGGAGAACGTCACCGGCCGGGGCCAGTTCGGCCAGCCGCGCGACTTCACGGCCCACCTCACGACCACGA
This sequence comes from Pedococcus sp. NPDC057267, assembly GCF_042668795.1. Lineage (NCBI taxonomy): Bacteria > Bacillati > Actinomycetota > Actinomycetes > Micrococcales > Intrasporangiaceae > Pedococcus > Pedococcus sp. NPDC057267. Next base: position 19,337 of record NZ_JBHUYG010000004.1, read on the forward strand.
CGCGCCCCGGCGCCAGGCCCACGACCGAGACGGTCAAGGTCAACCACCCGCTGGAGATCGGCGGGGCGGGGGTGTTCCTGCTCGGCAACGGGTACGCGCCCGTCGTCACGGTCAAGGACGCCAAGGGCCAGGAGACCTACAGCGGCCCGGTGCCGTTCCTGGCCCAGGACAACAACTACCGGTCCGTCGGCGCCATCAAGGTCACCGGGGCCGACCCCAAGCCGCTCGGCTTCTCCGGCCTGTTCCTGCCGACCGCGGTCATCGACAAGGAGCAGGGCCCGATCTCGATCTTCCCCGACGCCAAGCGCCCAGCCCTGGCGCTCACGGTCTACGAGGGCGAGCTGCTCCCCGGCGGACGGCCCCAGTCGGTCTACGTGCTCGACACCTCCGAGATGACCCAGCTCAAGGACGCCAAGGGCTCGCCGCTGCGGATCTGGCTCGAGCCCGGCCAGACCTACCAGCTGCCCGGTGGCCGCGGGTCGATCACCTTCGACTCGGTCGACCGGTTCGCCGGACTGTCGATCCGGCACGACCCGGGCAAGGGCATCACCCTCGTCGCGGCCCTGCTGGCCCTGGCCGGTCTGATCGCCTCGCTCGTCGTGCGCCGCCGCCGGGTGTTCGTCCGGGTTTCCCCCGCCGAGGGTGGGGGACGTACCGTGGTGACCGTCGCCGGCCTCGCGAAGGGTGACGACGACGGCCTGCGCAAGGTCGTCGAGCAGGTGCTCGGCGAGGTCACGACACGAGCCACCGCGGCAGCCGGCACCACGGCCGACAGCCGGCCTCGAGCCACCGCCCCCACCGGCACGGAGATGGACCCACGCTCATGACGAACGAGACCCTCGCGGGCTACGCCAACCTCAGCCTCTACTCGGCCATGGCCGTCTTCACGATCGCCATGGTGTGCCACGCGATCTACCTCGCCGGGCTGCTCCCGGCGCGCGACCGCGTGGCCGCGAAGGACGCCACGTCCACGCGGGAGCGGGAACTGGTCGGCGCGGGCGCGCCCGCCGAGACGGTCTCCGCACCCGCCGCGGCGACCGCGACCGTGACCCCCGGCGACGGCCCCGAGCTCTCGAAGCGGGCCCGGTCCGCGGCCGGCATCGCCTCGACCACGACCTGGCTCGGCGGCCTGCTGCTGCTGGCCTCGGTCGTCCTGCGCGGCCTGTCGGTGGACCGCTGGCCGCTGGGCAACATGTTCGAGTTCGCCGTCATGGGCTCGATGTTCACCTCCCTCGCGTACTCGATCTGGTCCACCCGTCGCGACCTGCGCTGGCTCGGCCTGTTCATCACCGGCCCCGTGCTGCTCGTGCTCGGCATGGCCGTCGCCGTCTGGTACACCGAGGCCGCCGAGCTGCTGCCCTCGCTGAAGTCCTACTGGCTCGTCATCCACGTGACCGTCGCCGTGATCTCCACGGCGCTGTTCACCCTCGCCGCCGCGGCGACGGCCATCTACCTGCTCAAGGACGCGTTCCAGCGCGCCGGGCGTCCGTCGGTGCTCGACCGCTTCCCGGAGGCGCCCTCGATCGAGCGCACGGCATACGGCCTGCACATCGTGGCGTTCCCGCTGTGGACCTTCACCCTCATCGCCGGCGCCATCTGGGCGCGGCAGGCCTGGGCGTCCTACTGGAACTGGGACCCCAAGGAGGTGTGGACGTTCGTGATCTGGGTCGTCTACGCCGCCTACCTGCACTCGCGCGCCACGAGCGGCATCAGCCGGCAGACGGCCGCCTGGATCTCGCTGGCGGGCTACGCCTGCGTCATCGTCAACTTCGCCGTCGTCAACGTGTTCTTCGTCGGCCAGCACTCCTACTCGGGCCTCTGAGATGCTGCGCTACTCGGTCCTGCGGCTGCTGATCTTCTTCGGCGTCGTCTGCCTGCTCTGGCTGCTCGGCCTGCGCGACCGCGGCCAGGAGTGGATGCTCCTCGTCCTGTCGGCCCTGCTCTCGATGGTGATCTCGTACTTCGTGCTGGGGCGGTTCCGCGAGGAGTCGACCCAGCGGCTGCAGGAGCGGATCGAGCGCCGCGCCCAGGCCCGTCAGGCGGCCGCCGCCCACGGCGACGAGGCGGCCGAGGACGCCGAGGACGAGCGCACCGAGTACCGCTGACGCGGCCCGGGCCCCCGGGCGTCAGCAGGGGCCCCCGGGCGACCCCCTCTCGGTCCGGAGCCGGCGTCAGCCGGTCACCGAGTGGCCGACCACGAGGCCGATCGCCAGCAGCACGGCATACGCGACCTCGAACAGGCCCGTCGCGGCGAGCACGGGGACGAGGTCACGGCCCGTCGCACCGCTGCGCAGCACCTGCACCGGCTTCCACGCCAGCGCGAAGGCGAGCAGCGCGAGCAGGGCCCACGGCTGGTCCAGGGCGGCCACGAGGACCATCACGAGCGCCACGACGAGCAGCGCGACGTAGAGCACCCGGGTGCCGCGGTCGCCGAGGCGGACGGCGAGGGTGAGCTTGCCGTTCTCCCGGTCGGTGGGGATGTCGCGCAGGTTGTTGGCGACCAGGATCGCCGACGCGATGGAGCCGACGCCGACGGCCAGGGCCACACCGGTCCAGGAGAGGTGCCCGGCCTGGGTGTAGAGGGTGCCGAGCGTGGCCATCAGGCCGAAGAAGACGAAGACGTAGAGCTCGCCGAGGCCGCGGTAGCCGTACGGGTTGTCGCCGCCGGTGTACCGCCACGCCGCCAGCACGGCCAGGGCGCCGAGCGGGATCATGATCCAGGCCTGGCTCAGGGCCACGAGCGCGAGCCCGACCAGAGCCGCGAAGCCGAAGAACGCGAACGCCATGAGCTTGACGTTCTCGGGGTTCGCCTTGTGCTGGCCGACGAGCCGCACCGGGCCGACGCGGTCGGCGTCGGTGCCGCGGATGCCGTCGGAGTAGTCGTTGGCGTAGTTGACGCCGACCTGCAGCGACACCGAGACCAGGAGGGCCAGCAGGGCCAGGCCGAGGTTGGCCTTCTCGAGCAGGTATGCCGCGGCGGTGCCGACGACGACGGGGGCGATGGCGGCGGGCAGGGTGCGCGGGCGGGCGCCGGCGACCCACTGGGCGGGAGTGGCCATGGGGGTGTGGGATCTCGCTTCGGGTGGTGCGGGCGGGGCTGTCGGTCAGAGCCTACGGAGGAAGTCCGGGTCGTCGTCGGGGCCACGCGGGGCCTGCGGACGCTGCGTGCCCCCGCGGCCGGACGGGCCGGTGGGGCCCCGTTGGGGGCGCCCGGCGATGAACCAGACGATCGGCCCGACGATCGGGAACACCAGGACGACCAGCAGCCAGATCAGCTTGGGCAGGTTCCGGACCCGGCGCTCGTCGGTCTGCACGCAGTCGACGGCGGCGTAGATCGTCAGCGCGATCGTCAGCAGCCAGGGCAGGACCCGGATCATGCCTCCATGGTCGCACGGGCGTCGCGGTCGGCCTCGAGGAGGCCGGTGACCGCACGACGGTCCGGCTTGCCCGGGCCGCGCAGCGGGAGCGCGTCGAGGACGAGCAGGTGGCGGGGGAGTGCGTGCGCAGGCAGAGCGCCGCGGAGGGCCTCGCGGGCGCCGGTCAGCGTGGGCGCCTCGGCCCCGGGCGCGAGGACGAGCGCGGCGGCGACGACCTGGCCCCACTCTGCGTCGGGCAGCCCCACGACGACCGCCTCGTCGACGCCGGGGACCACCTCGGTGAGGGCCTCCTCGACGAGCCGGGGGGCCACCTTCAGGCCGCCGGTGTTGACCAGGTCGTCCAGCCGGCCGTCGACGCGCCAGCGCCCGGCGCCGTCGCGGTGGCCGACGTCGTCGGTGCGGAACCAGCGGGTGCCGTCGGGGTCGGTGGAGAAGGCCGCGGCCGTCAGGTCGGGCCGGCCGAGGTAGCCGGTCGCGAGGGTCGCCCCGCCGAGGCTGAGCCGGCCCTCGTCGTCCATGCGGACCAGCGCGCCGCGCAGGGGTTCGCCGTCGTAGACGCAGCCGCCGCAGGTCTCGCTCATGCCGTACGTCGTGACGACGCGGATCCCCTGCGCGCGGGCGGCGGCGAGGACGGACGGCGGTGTTCCGGCGCCGCCGACGAGGACGCCGTCGAGGCCGGCGAGGGCCTCGACCGCCTCGGGGTCGGCCAGCACCCGGACCAGCTGGGTGGGGACGAGCGCGGTGTAGCGACGGGGTGCCGTCCCGCCCGCGGCCCCCGCTGGCCCCGGTGCCGCGGTCATCCGTGCCACGCCCCGCGTCAGGGCGGCAGGGGTGAACCCGCCGGAGAGGTCGACGAAGTGCGGCTCGGTGCCCGCCGCGAGGCAGCGCAGCACCACCTGAACGCCCGCGATGTGGTGCGGCGGCATGGCCAGCAGCCAGGTGCCCGGGCCGCCCAGGCGGTCGTGCGTCGCGTCGGCGGAGGCGCCGAGTGCCGTGGCAGGCAGCATCGCGAGCTTGGGGTTCCCCGTCGAGCCGGACGTGCCGACCACCAGCGCGGTGCCCTCGTCCGGGACGGCACCGTCGGGGAGCTCCGGGGGACGTGCGCCCGGGGCGCACGGCAGGACCGCGGGGCCGGTCCCCTCGAGCGCCGCCCGCAGTGCCGGCAGGGCCTCGCGCGCCTGCTCCCCTGAAGGGATCGGCAGCGGTCGCACGGCGGTCACGGGTCGACGCTACTGGTCGCGGTGACGATGGACGCCCCGAGGGTTCGGCGGGACCATGGGCGGGGGGACCACGCGCGCGGGAGGTCGGCGATGGACGAGCAGCTCACGGCATACCTCGACCGCGTGCGCACCCACCGCGCCGAGCTGCGCGACTCGGTCGCCGCCGTCGACGAGGCGCTCGCCTCGCCGCTGGCCCGCGGCGGGGCGTGGCGGGAGCGGGTGCGCGCGGCGCTGGCCGAGCTCGCCCACGACTTCCGCGACCACGTCGAGCTGACCGAGGGCCCGGGCGGGCTCTACGACTCGGTGAGCCGGGACAACCCACGCCTGGCCGGGCAGGTGCGGCGGCTGCGCCGCGAGCACGACCGCTTCCGCGAGGACATCGACGCCTACCTCGCCGTGCTCGAGCACGGCGGCACGATGGCGGACCTGCCGGTCTTCCGCGAGGAGGTCACCACCCTCATGGGGCAGCTGGTGCGGCACCGCCAGAAGGGGGCCGACCTCGTCTACGAGGCGTTCGAGGTGGACCTGGGCGGGTCCGGCTAGAAGTACCAGGGGAAGGGGGACCAGTCGGGGTCGCGCTTCTCGAGGAACTGGTCGCGGCCCTCGACGGCCTCGTCGGTCATGTAGGCCAGGCGGGTCGCCTCGCCGGCGAACACCTGCTGCCCCATGAGCCCGTCGTCGACGAGGTTGAACGCGAACTTGAGCATCCGCTGCGCCTGAGGGCTCTTGCCGAGGATCTCCCGGGCGACCTCGAGCGCGGTGGCCTCGAGCTCTGCGTGGTCGGCGACGAGGTTGACCGCGCCCATCAGGTGCATGTCCTCGGCGGAGTAGGTGCGGCCGAGGAAGAAGATCTCGCGGGCGAACTTCTGGCCGACCATGCGGGCGAGGTAGGCCGAGCCGTACCCGCCGTCGAAGCTGCCCACGTCGGCGTCGGTCTGCTTGAACCGGGCGTGCTCCCGGCTGGCGATGGTGAGGTCGCAGACGACGTGCAGGCTGTGGCCGCCGCCGGCCGCCCAGCCGTTGACGACGGCGACGACGACCTTGGGCATGGTGCGGATCAGCCGCTGGACCTCGAGGATGTGCAGCCGCCCGCCCATGGCCTTGACCCGCGCCTCGTCGACGGTGTCGGCGGTCTCGCCCGTGGCGTACTGGTAGCCCGAGCGGCCGCGGATGCGCTGGTCGCCCCCGGAGCAGAACGCCCACTTGCCCTCGCTGCCCGTGCCGGCCGGGCCGGGGCCGTTGCCGGTGATGATGACGCAGCCGACGTCGGGCGTCATGCGGGCGTGGTCGAGTGCGCGGTAGAGCTCGTCGACGGTGTGCGGGCGGAACGCGTTGAGCACCTCGGGCCGGTCGAACGCGATCCGGACGGCGCCGACGTCCCTCGCCCGGTGGTACGTGATGTCGGTGAAGTCGAACCCGTCGACCTCGTCCCACGCGGCCGGGTCGAAGGTGTCGCTGACGTTCGTCTGCTCGCTCACCCGCGCGAGCCTAACGGCGGGGTGCCGGCGGTATGCCGCTTGGTCGCCGCCTGCTCGCCAGCGGCGGTGGGCACGCGCAGTGTCTGCGACTGATGCGTCACTGATCGACGCAGCCGATCAGTGACGCAGCACGGAGCAGCGACGGGTGGTCGCTGTCGGTGGGATGCCCGTTGCTTGCCGGCCCCAGCGCTGCGCGGGCGACGGCACGTCAGGCCGCGAGCGCCTTCTCGATGTCCCCGGCGATGTCGGCGGGCTTGGTCGTGGAGCCGTAGCGCTTGATGACCTGCCCGTCGCGGCCGACGAGGAACTTGGTGAAGTTCCACTTGATCGCGCTGCCCAGCAGGCCGCCCTTCTCCGAGCGCAGCCACTTCCAGACCGGGTGCGCACCGTCGCCGTTGACCTCGACCTTGTCGAACATCGGGAAGCTCACGCCGTAGTTGCGCTGGCAGAACTGGCCGATCTGCTCGGCGTCGCCGGGCTCCTGGCCGCCGAACTGGTTGCACGGGAAGCCCAGCACGACCAGCCCCTGCTCGCCGTACTCGCGGTAGAGCTGCTCGAGCCCCTCGAGCTGCGGCGTGAAGCCGCACTCGCTGGCCGTGTTCACGACCAGGGCGACCTTCCCGGCATACGCGGAGAGGTCCTGCTCGGCACCCTCGAGGGTGGTGGCGGAGAAGTCGGACAGCGTGGGCATGGGGCTCCTGACGTCGGATGGGACTCGCCGACACGGTATTCGGCGTACCGGTGCGCCCGGATTGCCGGGTGTGCCGGTCTGGTGGAATGGCTCCATGACCGACCTCCCGCCGCTCGAGGAGCTGCTCGACGGGATGCGGGTGGTCTCGATCCCGATGCGGACCCGCTTCCGCGGCGTGACCGTGCGCGAGGCGGCCCTGCTGCGGGGACCGGCCGGCTGGGGCGAGTTCTCGCCGTTCCTGGAGTACGCCGCCCCGGAGGCCGCGCGTTGGCTCGCCGCCGGGGTCGAGGCGGCCTGGCACGGATGGCCCGAGCCCGTCCGCGCCGACGTGCCCGTCAACGCGACCGTGCCCGCGGTGCCGGCCGAGCGGGTCCCGGAGGTGCTGGCCCGGTACGACGGGACCACCACGGCCAAGGTGAAGGTGGCCGAGCCCGGCCAGTCCCTGGCCGACGACCTCGCCCGGGTCGCCGCCGTGCGCGACGTGCTGGGTCCCAGTGGCCGCATCCGCGTCGACGCCAACGGCGCCTGGTCGCTCGACGACGCCGTCCGCGCCCTGACCGCGCTGGCCCGCCACGACCTGGAGTACGCCGAGCAGCCGTGCGCCACGGTGTTGGAGCTGCGCGACCTGCGCCTCGCGCTCGCCCGCGGCGGCGTCGACGTGCCGGTCGCTGCCGACGAGTCGATCCGCAAGGCCGACGACCCCGTCCGGGTAGCCCGAGAGGGCGCGGCCGACGTCGTGGTGGTCAAGGTCGCACCGCTGGCGGGGGTGCGCCGGGCCCTCGAGGTCGTGGCCGAGTGCGGACTGCCGGCGGTCGTCTCCTCGGCGCTCGACACCACCATCGGCATGCGGGCCGGGGTGGCCCTGGCCGCGGCGCTGCCGGAGCTGCAGCACGCGTGCGGCCTCGGCACGGTGGCCCTGCTCGAGGGCGACGTCGCGGCCGACCCGCTGGTCCCCGTCGGTGGGGTCCTCCCGGTACGGGACGTCGTGGCCGACGAGGCGCTGCTCGACCGGTGGGCGGCGGCCGAGGACCGGGTCGGCTGGTGGCGCGAGCGGGTGGCGGCGGCGCACGCCGTGCTCGCCGGCTGAGTTCAGGACGCCGCTGCGTGGCGCGACGGCGGACCCGATCGCCGCTACGGTCGGACGGGTGAACATCGTCTTCGTCGAGCCCGGGTTCCCGGCCAACCAGCGCCGGTTCGCACTCGCCCTCGCCTCGGTGGGGGCGAACGTCTTCGGGATCGGCGAGTCCGACGAGTGGGCGCTCGACGACGAGCTGCGCGGAGCCCTGTCCGGCTACTACAAGGTCGGCTCGGTGACGAACCTGCGCGAGATGACCGACGCCGCGAGGTTCATCCAGTCCAAGGTCTGGGTCGACCGGCTCGAGGCCACGGTGGAGGCGCACACGATGGTCGCCGCGCAGGTGCGCGAGGCGACCGGCATACCGGGCACCTCGGTGCACACGACGTGGCTGTGCCGCGACAAGCCCTCGATGAAGGAGGCGCTGCGCAAGGCCGGCGTCCCCACGGCGGCCTCGGCCGCCGTCGACCACGCGCACGAGGCGTGGGAGTTCGCCGCGCGCGTGGGCTACCCGCTCGTCCTCAAGCCGCGCGACGGGGCCGGGGCCAAGGACACGGTCCGGGTCGACGACGACAGCGAGCTGGCGCACGCCCTCACCGGCTTCGGGTCGCACGGCGCGACCTCCATCGCGATCGAGGAGTTCGTCGAGGGGCACGAGGGCTTCTACGACACCATCGCCCACGATGGGGGCGTCGTCCACGACTGGACGACCCACTACTACCCGAACGTCCTCGAGGCGATGCGCACCCGCTGGATCTCGCCGCAGTTCGTCACGACGAACCGGATGGCGGACTCGCCGTTCTACGACGAGGTGCGCGACCTCGGGCAGCGGGTCATCGAGGCGCTCGGGATCGGCACCAGCGCCACCCACATGGAGTGGTTCAACGGGCCCAAGGGGCTGAAGTTCTCCGAGATCGGCGCCCGGCCGCCGGGCGTCGGCTGCTGGGACCTGTACTCGGCGAGCAACGACGTCGACGTCTACCGCGAGTGGGCGCACGTCATCGTTCACGGGACGCCGGAGCGCCGGATGGACCGTCCCTACTCGGCCGGGATCATCGCGCTGCGGCCCGACCGCGACGGGCGCATCGTCGGCCACAGCGGTCTGCACGAGATCCGGGACCGCTACAACGAGTGGGTGATCGATGCGTACTTCCCGCCCGAGGGCCACCTGACCCAGCCGGTGGAGGCCGGCTACATGGCCAACGCCTACGTCCGGATGCGCCACCCGGACTACGACGTGCTGCGCGGGATGCTCGACGACGTGGGCCGCACGGTCCAGGTCCACGCGGTCGCCTGCTGAGGCGCCTGCTGCACCATGCGCACCGTGCTGCTGGGTCCCCAGCGCTTCATGACGACCGCGGGCACCGCCCTGCGCTCCCTCGGCGTCGAGGGCCCGGTCGCGACGATCAACGCCGGGTGGGAGGAGCGCGAGGACGACGTCGCCGAGCTCGACGGCGTCCTCGGCGGCGACACCCGGCACCTGCGGCTGCACCACCGGATGTTCGACGTCCTCGAGAAGGACCCCGTCTTCGCCGCGGCGGGCCTCGCCTTCCGGGACCGGCACGACGCGCTGCTGTCGGTCTACCGGCTCCGGCTGCAGGGCGCGCTCGACGACGCGTACGCCATCCAGCGGCGCGGGGCCGGCTTCGACGCGCTCGACGACGCGGTGGAGGTCGTGCGGCACGTCGACCGCTGGTATGCCGGGAAGCTCAAGGAGCTGTACGCGGAGCTCGACGCGACGGCCCCGATCGACGACAGCGGCGTGATCGGCTGGCACCGGGGCGAGATCGCGGCGCTGCTGGCCGGTTCGGCGGCCCTCGCGATGACCGGCGGGCACGTCGGGACCCTGTTGCGGGCGTTGCGGCTGTTCGCGATCCGCATCCCCGACGAGCTGCCCGTGGTGGCCTGGTCAGCCGGCGCGATGGCCCTGACCGAGCGGGTCGTGCTCATCCACGACCACGGGCCGGAGGGTGCGAGCGAGGCCGAGGTGTACGACCGCGGCCTGGGCCGGGTGCGCGGCGTCATCGCGCTGCCGCACGCCCGTCGCCGGCTGCGGCTCGACGACCCGGCGCGGTGCTCGGTGCTGGCGCGCCGGTTCGGGGACCAGCACTGCGTCCTGCTCGACGACGGGACGGCGCTCGAGCTCGGCGAGGACGGCGGTCTGCCGTCCGGTGCCCGCATCCTGGGGCTCGACGGCGCGGTCCACGACATGCGTGAGGCGCTGCGGTGACGGGGGTGCTTCGGTGAGCGGCAGGCTGCTGGCCCGAGGCCGGGACGTCAGGACGCGGGAGGGGTGGCAGTGAGCGGCAGGCTGGCCGTCAACCGGCTGCGCGACCGCCTGCCCGTGGGCCCGGCGTCCGTGGACCGGTTCGTCGCCCGGTACGGCGCGCCGATCGTCGAGGGGGAGCGGGTCACGTTCCTGTTCCGGGGGGAGGCGGACGAGGTGCGCGTGCGGCACCGCGTGGTCGGGCTGACCGACCCGCTGCCGATGCGGCTCCTGCCCGGGACGGACCTGTGGGCGGTCACGACCGAGCTGCCGAGCGGGTCACGGGTGGAGTACCAGCTGGAGACCCGCCGCGGCGACCACTACGAGACGTTCAACGACCCGCTCAACCCGCGGGTCGCGCACTCGCCCGTCGGGTCGAGCTCGGTGTGCGCCGCGACGGGGTACGAGGTGCCCGACTGGGTGCACCACGACCCGGAGGCGCGGCAGGGTGAGATCGTCGAGGACACGTTGCGCTCCAAGGCGCTCCGGCGCGAGCAGCCGGTCAAGCTGTACCTGCCGGCGCGCTACACGACGGCCCAGCGCTACCCGCTCCTCGTCGTGCACGACGGCACGGACTACCTCGACTACGCGGCGATGAAGACCGTGCTCGACAACCTCATCCACCGCCTCGACGTGGCGCCCCTCGTGGCCGCGTTCGTCCCCCCGCGGGACCGGCTCAGGGAGTACCCCAACCACGCACCGCACGCCCGGTTCGTCGCCCGCGAGCTGCTCCCGACCCTGGCCGAGCGACTGCCCCTGGTCGACGACCCCGCCGGCCGGTGCCTCATGGGCAGCAGCTTCGGCGGGATCGCGTCGCTGTCGACGGCGGTGCGCTACCCGGGGGTGTTCGGCTCGCTGTTCCTGCAGTCGGCGTCGCTGGTCTTCACCGACATCGGGACCGACCACGGTGGCGGGCCGCCGTTCGACCCCGTGGTGAAGTTCGTGAACCGGTACCGCGCCAGGCCGACGGCACCGGTCGAGCGGATCTTCATGTCCTGCGGCACCTACGAGCCGCTCATCACGCCGAACCGGTCGATGGTGCAGGTGTTCCGCGCCGCGGGCATGGACGTGAAGTACGTCGAGGCGCGCGACGGCCACAACTGGGAGGACTGGCGCGACCGTCTGCGCGACGGCCTCTCGTGGCTGTTCCCCGGCCCGCAGAAGTTCGTCTACGAGTGAGGAGCCCGACGTGAAGGTGACCGAGCGCTGGCACTCCGAGCGCATGGACCGCGACATCACCCTGGTCCGCTGGGGCCACTACGGCGCGCCCGTGCTGCTCCTGCCGACCGCGGGCGGCGACGCCGAGGAGGTCGAGCGCAACCAGCTCGTGGGGCACCTGTGGCCGATGGTCGAGGCCGGCCGGGTCAAGGTCTACTCCTGCGACAGCGCGGCGGGGCAGGCGATGATCCGCCGCGAGGGCTCGACCGACCACCGGCGCTGGCTGTTCGACGCGTACCAGCGCACCGTCGCGGAGGAGGTCGTGCCGGCCATCCATGCCGACTCCGCCACCCAGCCCGTCGTCGTCGCCGGCGCATCGATCGGCGCCTTCAACTCCCTCGCCCTGCTGTGCCGCTTCCCCCACCTGTTCGGGGCCGCCGTCTGCATGAGCGGCACGTACTCGATCGAGCGGTTCATCGGCGGCAGGTTCACCGACGACTTCTACTACGCGTCGCCCCTGCACTTCCTGCCCGGCCTCGAGGGGCCGCAGCTCGACACCCTGCGCAGCCGGTTCGTCGTCCTGGCGACGGGCTCGGGCCGGTGGGAGGACCCGGGCGGCGCGTGGGAGGTGGCCGGGGTGCTCGGCGACAAGCGGGTGCCCAACCGCGTCGACGACTGGGGCCCGTCCTACGACCACGACTGGCCGACGTGGTGGGAGATGCTCCCGCTCTACCTCGACGACCTGGTCCCGTGAGCGGGGGCCTCGGCGCGCGCCTGGCCGCGGCCGTGGAGGCCGGTATGCCGCGGGTGCGCGACGACCTCGCTCGGCTCGTCGCGTGTCGGTCGGTCGCCAACCCGGCGGTCGAGCCGGTGGAGGAGTGCCGGCGCGCGGCGTCGCTGGTCGCGGAGCTGCTCGTCGACGTCGGGCTCCACGGGGTGGAGGCACTGCCGGCCCCGGACGGGTCGCAGGCCGTGGTGGGCCGCACCCCCGGCCCGGACGGTGCTCCCCGGGTCCTGCTGTACTCCCACCACGACGTCGTCCCGGTCGGGGACCCGGACGCCTGGACGGTCCCGCCCTGGGAGCTGACCGAGCGTGACGGCCGTTGGTACGGCAGGGGATCCGCAGACTGCAAGGGCAACCTCATGGCTTCCGTGCTGGCTCTGCGTGCGCTGCGCGAGGTCCTGGGGTCGTGGCCGGTCGAGGTCGCGGTCGTGTGCGAGGGCTCCGAGGAGCAGTCGAGCGGCGGCATGGAGGCGCTCGCGCGGCAGTCCCCCGGTCTCGTCGACTGCGACGCCCTCCTCATCGCCGACACCGGCAACGTCGAGCTGGGACTCCCCACGCTGACCACGTCGCTGCGTGGCACCGGCAGCGTGCTGGTCACCGTCCGCACCATGGAGCACGCCGCGCACTCCGGGATGTTCGGCGGTGCCGCGCCGGACGCGCTGCAGGCCCTCGTCGCGACGCTGGCGACCCTTCGGGACGACACCGGCGAGACCACCATCGACGGCCTCGACCACTCGGGGAGGTGGGACGGGAACCCGTTCGAGGAGAGCCGGTTCCGCGAGGACGCCGCCCTTCTCGACGGCGTCGACCCCCTCACTGGCGAGGGGACCGTCGCGGACCTCCTGTGGGCGCGCCCGGCGGCCACCGTGATCGCCCTCGACGCCACGCCGGTCTCCCAGGTGACCGCGGCCGTGCACGCCGAGGCCCGGGCGGTGGTGAACCTTCGCGTGCCCGCGGGCATCGACGCGGCGGAGGCCCAGCGGCTCCTGGTCGAGCACCTGGTGCGGCACACCCCCTACGGCGCCCAGGTCGAGGCCAGGCCGGTGTCCCTGGGCCAGGGCTTCCGCGCTCGCACCGACGGCCCGGCATACGCGGCCATGGGGCGGGCGATGCGCACGGCGTTCGGGCACGACGTGGTCACCACCGGCCAGGGCGGCTCGATCCCGCTCGCCACCGCGTTCGCGGAGTTGGTGCCGCACGCAGAGATCCTCCTGCTCGGGGTCGAGGAGCCGGCCTCGCGCATCCACGCCGCCGACGAGTCCGTGGACCCCGGCGAGCTGCAGCGCACGGCCCTGGCGCAGGCGCTCTTCCTGGCCGACCTCGGCGGCCTGCTCGGCGCGGAGGGGGACGGCGCGTGAGGGTGCGCTGGGTGTGGGCGTTCCTCGACCTGCCCGAGGCCGGGTTCGGGAGTCCGTGGAGTTCTGGCGGTCGGTGACACGGACCCACGTCTCCCCGCCCCGAGGCGACGGGGGCCAGTTCGCCACGCTCCTGCCGCAGCGCGGGGACGCGTGGGTCACAGTGCAGCGGGTGGGTGGCCGGGCGGCCTCCACGTCGACCTCGACCTCGAGGGGCCGCTCGAGCCGGCGCGCGACCGGGCGGTCGCCGCGGAGCTGAGCCCGGCCGCACCGGCCGTCGAGTGTCCACAGCCGTGCGTCTCCGTCGGTCTCGTCCACAAGGAACGACGCGACAGGGGCGCAGCCAAGGGCCTGGCACGCAGGCTGGTGGGGTGGAGGTAGATGCTGGGCGGATCCGCGTACTCGCGGCCGTGGTACGCGAGGAGGCGCTTCGGGTGCGCGGTGCGGCGCGACGGCTCGACGTGGTGCGCGACGTCAGGTGGCACTCGCCTGCGGGCGCGCTGTTCCGCGACCGGGTCGGGGAGCGGGTCCATGGGCTGCGCCTGGCGGCGAGCCGGCTCGACTCCGCCGCGGACCTCCTCGACGCCCATGCCCGGCAGGTCGACGTGGTGGTGGCCGAGCTCGCGTCCGCCGCCGGCGCCGCCGCCCACGTCGTCGACCGAGCCGGGCACACGGTGCTCCGAGGGCTCGATGGCTGACGGGCCGGGAGCCCAGCCGGTCCGGGTGCGCGGTGGCGTTGCGGGGGTCGCGGTGCAGCTGGACGCGGTCGAGGACGCGGCCCGCGTCCTGGCCCTGGAGGCGGCGGCCGTGGGGGCGGCGTGCGTGCGGCTCACGACAGTGGCGGTCGACCCGTGCCTGGTGGCCAGCGCGGCGCTGGCACCGGTCACTGCCGCGCGAGCCCAGGCGGCGCTGGCCCTGGCCCGCGGGCCGGTCGGTGCCGGTGGCCAGGCCGTGGCCCTCCTCGGACTGTCGGCGGGAGCCGTGGGCGCTGTCGAGACCTACCGCGCGACGGAGCGCGCGGTCGCGGCCTCGGTGGAGGTCGCCCAGGACGTCGCGTTCGTCGCCGTCGCCCGTGCGGCGCCGGAGCTCGCTGTGGGGCTGCTCGCCCTGCATGCCGCAGGGGTCGACGTCGCGGGTGCCGCCGACGAGGTGCTGTTCGACGTGCCGGGGGTTGCCGACCTCGCCGGAGGGGTCGACGGGCTGGTCGAGCTGGCGCCGGCGCTCCCGCCGCTCGCGCCCCGGCTGCCCACGGCGGACCGGCCCGCGGGGGACTACGAGGCAGCGCTGCGGGTCGTCGCCGAGACCGCCGCGGCGGCGGGGCTGCTGCGCGAGACCGGTGGGGCCGTGGTCACCCGTGAGGCGAGCCCGCGGCAGGGGGCCCGGGCACCGCACGACCTCGCCTCCCTGGCTGACGACCTCGGCAACCTCAGCGACGGCGAGCGCTACCCGGGGCACGTCCGGGTCGTCGAGGTGCCGCAACCCGACGGCAGCTCGGCCTGGCTGGTGGAGGTGAGCGGCACGCAGGAGTGGGGCGCGGAGGCGGGCGCCAACCCGTTCGACGCCACGTCGGACGTCCGGCTCATGGCGGGCCAGTCCACGGCGCTCGCGCAGGGTGTGACGGCAGCGCTCGACGAGGCGATGGCCGAGACGGGCCGGGACACCTCGGGCGAGCCGGTCCTGCTCGCCGGGCACAGCCTGGGCGGAATCGTCGCTGCGGGGTTGGCCTCCTCGCCGCGGTTCCGGGCGTCCCACCACGTCACGCACGTCGTGACCATGGGCTCGCCGGTCGGGCGCATGCCGGTCCCGGCGGAGGTGTCGGTCCTGTCGCTCGAGCACGTGCAGGACGCCGTGCCGCGCCTGGAGGGTCAGGCGAGCCCCGACCGGCGCGGGTGGGTCACGGTCACCCGCGACCTGCGCGGCGGCCCCGTCCACACGGCCAGCGGTGCCCACGCGACGAGCGAGTACGCGCGCACGGCCGCTGTCGTCGACTCGGCGACGGACGGGTCGACCGTCGCGTGGCGCGAGGGCAGCAGGGCGTTCCTGGTTCCGCACGAGGGGGCTGCGCCCGTCGTGCGCGACTACCGCGTCGCCCGTGTCCTCGGCGTGCCCCGGCCCGGCGGATGAGCGGAGGAGGTCGGGTCGTGGGTGCAGCGACGTGTCAGGCGGTGGCCGGACCGGCCCCGCGCTCCACGAGGTGGCTCCGCAGGGACGCCACGGCCCGCGCCCGCGCACCGGCGAGCGCGGCACCCGGTACCGTCGCCGGGCTGACCACCGCAGGCCGCTTGGCGTCCCCGACCCGGTCCCGCACCGCCTCGACGATCGCCCGGTCCCCGCCCCAGGACCCGCCCAGCACGACCTCCTGCGGGTCGGTGAGGGCGACGAGGGCCGACACGACGTCCGAGACCGCGACCGCCAGGGCGCGCAGCGCGCGCTCGCCGCCTGCGCCGCCCCCGTGCACCACGTCCAGCAGCCGGTCGACGTCGATGGCGGTCGCCCCCTCGTGCCGCAGCCCCAGCTCGGCGAACACCTCGGTGAACGCCGTCGCGCGTCCGCGGGCCCCGGTGACGACGACGTGCGCGACCTCGCCGGCCAGGCCGTGGGCGCCCTCCAGCACCCGGCCGTCCGCCACCACCGCGCACCCCAGTCCCTCGCCCAGGTACAGGTAGGCGAAGTCCGCGGGGGTCGCGTCCGGGCCGGTCCCGGCGTCGGGCGTCCCGCGGGGGGCAGCGTCGGCCGTGCCGCCGGGGGCCTGCTGCGCCCGCGCGGCGAGCTCGGCGAGTGCGGACCAGTTGACGTCGTTGCCCACCACGACCGGTCCCTCGACGAGGTCCGAGAGCACGGCGGCGGGGTCGAGCGCGCCCACGAGGAACGGCGCGTCGGGCAGGTGCACCAGTCGCCCTGTCGCCCGGTCCACGGGGTCGGCGGCGCTGACGACCGACAGGAGCACAGGTCCTGCGCCTGCGCCGCGGCCCGCCTCCACCGCAGACCGCGCCGCACGCTCGAGCGCGCGTGCCGCCGTCGCAGGCCGGGCGGGCCGGGACACCTGCGCCGTGCCCCGACCGACGATCGCACCCCGGACGTCGAGCACCTCGGCGACGACGCCCTCGGGGGCGATCGCGACGGCGAGCGCGGTGCCGGTGCCCGGCGCCAGGTCGTAGTACAGACCGGCCCGGCCCGGACCGCTGCTGCGCTCGCCGGTGTCGGCGAGGACCCCGGCCGCCTCCAGCCGCCGGACGCTGTCGGCCACGGTCGGCTTCGACAGCCCCGTGGTGCTCGCCAGCTCCGCCCGGGTCTGTCGTCCGTGGTCCACGACCGCGCCGACCACGTGGCGGTCGGTCAGCCGGCGCAGGAGGTCGAGCGACGGCTTCTCGGGAGTCATGCCGCCATCCTAGTAAGGACTGTTGCCCAAACAGCGGGAACCGGCTAGCCTCGCGTTTGGTAAGGAGTCCTACCGAAGGAGCTGTGATGACCGCGCCGGCGTTCACGACCACCCGCCCCGAGCTGCCGCACTGGGAAACCGTCCCGGCGGACCTGTCCGGCGCCATCCGCGAGGTCAAGGCCGCGCTGCGCGCCCGCATCGAGGCGTCGGGGCGGACGGTCGACGAGGTCTTCGGCGTCGTCGAGCGGCTCGTCGCCGACCGCGTCGCCGAGATCACCGCGGCCAAGGAGCGCGGCGAGCAGGTCTGGCCGGTGATCGACTACGCCGACATCGAGGCCGGCACCGTCATCCCCGAGCAGGTGGCCCTGCTCAAGCGCCGCGGCTGCCTCGTGGTGCGCGGCCACTTCCCGCGGGAGCAGGCCCTGCAGTGGGACCGCGACATCGTCGACTACGTCGAGGGCAACGGGTTCTTCGAGGCCTACCGCGGCCCGGGCGACGACTTCTTCGGCAGCGTCGGGTCCAAGCCCGAGATCTACCCGATCTACTGGTCGAGCGCCCAGATGCAGGCCCGCCAGAGCGACCGGATGGCCACCGTCCAGGGCTTCCTCAACTCCCAGTGGGTCTGCGAGTCCGACGGCGTGCAGTGGTTCGACCCGCACCGCGACTCCCTCTACCCCGACCGCATCCGCCGCCGCCCCGAGGGCGCCGACTCCGCCGGTCTCGGAACCCACCTGGACCCCGGCACCCTCGACCTGTGGATGACGCAGGCCTACCAGCAGGCCTTCCGTCACCTCTTCGACGGCACCGTCGAGCAGTACGACCCCTGGGACGCGAGCCACCGCACCGATGGGCCGCAGTACCCCGGCTCCACGATGTGCTCGGTCTTCCGCACGTTCCAGGGCTGGACCGCGCTGTCCGACATGGACCACGACCAGGGCGTCCTGCACACCGTCCCGATCCCCGAGGCGATGGCCTACCTCATGCTCCGCCCGCTGCTCGACGACGTGCCGGACGACGAGATGTGCGGCGTCACGGTCAACCAGGTGTTCCCCGCCGACTGGAAGTGGCACTCGCTGCTCATGGAGGGCCTCGCCGGCATCCCGGACGTCAAGGCGGGCGACTCCGTCTGGTGGCACTGCGACATGGTGCACAGCGTCGCGCCCGTCCAGGACCAGAAGGGCTGGGGCAACGTCATGTACATCCCCGCCGCACCGTGGTGCCCTCGCAACGAGCGGTATGCCGAGAGCGTCCGCGAGGCGTTCCTCACCGGGTCCAGCCCGAGCGACTTCCCCGAGGAGCACTACGAGCGCGAGTGGCCGGACCGCTTCCACCTCGAGGACCTCAACGAGACCGGCCGCCGGGGCCTGGGCCTGGAGTGACGGGGTTCGGCCGGCGGAGGCCGACCGGCTGACACAATCCCCGGTGTGAACCCGTCGACCGCGCTGGCCACCGTCGTCGTCGACGAGCTGGTGCAGCGGGGCGTGCGGCACGTGGTGCTGTGTCCCGGGTCCCGGTCCGCCCCCTTCGCGTATGCCGTGCTCGCCGCCGAGCGCGCAGGACGTCTCACGATGCACGTCCGGGTGGACGAGCGGTCCGCCGGGTTCCTGGCCGTCGGGCTGGCCAAGCTGACGCGGGTGCCTGCGGTGGTCGTCACGACGTCGGGGACCGCGGTCGCGAACCTGCACCCGGCCGTCCTCGAGGCGCACCACGGCGTGGTCCCGCTGGTCGTGTTGTCCGCCGACCGCCCCGTCGAGCTGCGCGGCACAGGCGCGAACCAGACCACGACGCAGCCGGGGATGTTCGCCGACGCCGTCCGCTGGTCCGCCGACGTCGCGGCACCGGAGGCCACCGACGCCGACGGGGCCATGGCAGAGGCGGTCGCCTGGCGCAGGGCGGCGCGCGATGCGGTGGCCGCTGCGACCGGGACGTGGACAGGCCGGGCCGGACCGGACACCGACGTGCGGCCTGCAGCAGGGCTGCCCACCTCGGAGCCCGGTCCCGTCCACCTCAACGTCCAGCTCCGTGAGCCTCTGGTCCCCACCGATGGCCCCACCTGGCCCGGCCCGAGGGATCCGCTGCCCGACCCGTCGCAGGCCGGCGCCGCGCCGGGGGTCCCGAGCGTCGAGGGAGCCTCGCCCGCGGCGGCCGCCGTCGACCCAGAGCCGGCGCGCACGCTCGTCGTCGTGGGGGACCTCCCCGAGCCGGGGCAGTTCGAGCGCGCCGTCGCGTGGGCCGGCAGCCACGGGTGGCCGGTGCTGGCCGAGCCGTTCGGCCCGCACCCCCGACCCGGCGTCCTGCCCCACGGACACCTCGTCCTGGCCGACCCCGACTGGCTCGACGCCCACGCACCCGAGCGCGTGGTCAGCGTCGGGCGCCTCACGCTCTCGCGGCCCGTGTCGGCGCTGCTGCGGCGACCGGGGACCCGGGTCGAGGCCGTCGCGACCCACGCCTGGGTGCGCTCGCGTCCGTCCGTGGCGGCCGTCCATCCCGTGGCGGTGCTGGACCACCTCGGCGACCTCGGGGGGCCCTCCGCGGAGACGGGCTGGGCCCGCGAGTGGCGCCGGGCGGGGGAGCGGGTCGCCGCAGCCCTCGATGCCACCCGTCCCGCCTGGCCCAGCGGCACCGCGGTCGCATGCACGGTGCTCGACGCGCTGCCCGACGGCGCCACCCTCTTCCTCGGCTCCTCGAACTCCGTCCGTGACGTCGACGTCGCCGGCGCACGCCGCCACGGCGGACCCGTCCAGGTCGTCGCGAGCAGGGGACTGGCCGGCATCGACGGGTGCGTCTCGACCGCGTCGGGGCTGGCGCTGGCCGGCGCGGCACCGGCATACGCGCTCATGGGTGACCTGACGTTCCAGCACGACGCCAACGGGCTGCTGGTCGGGCCGCTGGAACGGCACCCGGACCTCACGGTGGTCGTCGTCAACGACGACGGCGGCGGCATCTTCACCCTGCTCGAGCCGGGCGCGCCGGCGCTCGCCGACGACTTCGAACGGGTCTTCGGCACGCCGACCGGGACCGACCTCGCGGCCCTGTGCGCCGCCCACGGCGTGCGCCACGTGGTCGCCGCCGACGCGGAGCAGCTGGCCGCCCTGGTGGCGGCCGAGCCCGTCGGGACGACGGTGGTCGAGGTGCGGCTCGACCGGTCCCGCCACCGCGACGAGCGCGACCGCATGACGGCCCTCGCCCGCGAGGCGCTCCGGTCCGGCTAGCGACCCGATCGGGCTAGCGACCGGTGAGCGCGTCGCGCATCGGGACGAGCTTGGCGTCCGACTCGGCGACCTCGGCGTCGGGGTCCGAGCCGGCCACGATGCCGCACCCGGCGAACAGCCGCATCGACGTGGTCGAGCCGGCCTCGTAGGCGCCGCTCCGCAGCGCGATCGCCCACTCGCCGTCGCCGCTGGAGTCCATCCACCCCACCGGCCCGGCGTAGCGGCCGCGGTCCATGTGCTCCAGCTCGGTGATGACGGCGTCGGCGCGGTCCGACGGCGTCCCGCAGACGGCGGCCGAGGGGTGGAGCGAGGCCGCCAGCACCAGTGAGGTCGAGCCGTCGGCCAGCACTCCCGCCACGTCGGTGGCGAGGTGCATGACGTTGGACAGGTGCAGCACGAACGGCGACTCGGGCACGTTCATCGACGAGCAGTGCGGGCGCAGGGCGTCGGCGACGGAGCGCACGGCGTACTCGTGCTCCTCCAGGTCCTTGCTCGACCGGGCCAGCGAGGCGGCCAGGGCCAGGTCGTGCTCGTCGTCGCCGGTGCGCCGGATGGTGCCGGCGAGCACCCGCGAGGTCACGAGCCCGCGCTCGAGCCGGACCAGCATCTCGGGAGACGCGCCCACGAGGCCGTCGACCGCGAAGACCCACGTCGTGTCGTAGCGCTCGGCCAGCCGCTGCAGCAGCCAGCGGGCGTCGACCGGCTCGGTCGCCTGCACCCGCAGGTCGCGCGCCAGGACGACCTTGTCGAGCTCGCCCGCGGTGATCCGCCGCACCGCCTCGTCGACGGCGACCGCCCAGCGGGCCGGTGACAGCGACCCGTCGGCGAAGGTGACGCCCACCGGCTCGGCCGGCCCGGGCCGGGCGCTCGGGGCGACCGGCGCGGGCAGCTCGGACGTCGTCCCGATCGTCGTCACCCACCAGCGGCCGTCGCGGGCGCCGACGACGACCTCGGGCACGACGAGCGTGGCACCCGCCGGCGACCCCGCGGCATACGAGATGGAGCCGAAGGTGACCGGCCCGGTGCCCGGCACCCGGACGTCGTCGCGGACGACGGCGGTCTCGACGACCTGGCGCCACCAGCGCTCGCACTCGGCGAACCGGTCCTCCCCGTGCGCCGTGAACTCCAGGGCGCGGCCCCAGCCGACCAGGCCCTCGCCGCGGCGCACCCAGCTGGTGAGCGCCCGCGGGTCGCCGAGGTCGGGGAGCAGCGACAGCAGGGGCCCCGGGTCGTCGAGCGCGACGGTGCGCGTCACCAGGGGCGCGGGCTGGAGGCTCGCGGCACCCGAGGGCGTGGGCAGGCTGCTCATGTCGGGGGCAAGCCTACGACCGGGGGTGGGGCCGGACGGCGACGGGACCGTGAGGCGCCGGTCACGCGCTCTGGGAGGATGGGCGCCATGACCCGCGCCAGCCTGGACAAGGACTCCCGTGACGTCGCCGCGATGTTCGACGACGTGGCCGGCAAGTACGACCTGACCAACGACGTCCTGTCGCTGGGGCAGGACCGGCTGTGGCGGCGCGCGGTGCTCAAGGCCGTGGCGGCGCAGCCGGGGGAGACCGTGCTCGACATCGCTGCCGGCACGGGCACGAGCAGCGAGCCGTTCGCCGACGCGGGCGTGCACGTCGTGCCAGCCGACTTCTCGCTCGGCATGCTGCGGGTCGGCAACCGGCGCCGGCCCGACCTCGGCTTCACGGCGGCGGACGCGATGCGGCTGCCGTTCGCCGACGACAGCTTCGACGCGGTGACGATGTCGTTCGGGCTGCGCAACGTCGCCTCGGTCGAGACGGCGCTCGCGGAGTTCCTGCGGGTGACCCGGCCGGGCGGGCGCCTCGTCGTGTGCGAGTTCAGCCACCCGACCAACGGCGCGTTCCGCAAGGTCTACACCGAGTACCTCATGCGCTCGCTGCCGCCGATCGCGCGCACGGTGTCCTCGAACCCCGAGTCCTACGTCTACCTCGCCGAGTCGATCCAGGCCTGGCCGGCCCAGCGCGAGCTCGCCGAGGCGGTCCGTGGCGTGGGCTGGGAGGGCGTCGAGTGGCGCAACCTGACGGGCGGCATCGTCGCCCTGCACCGAGCGGTGAAGCCCGTCTCCTGAGGCCGTCTCGTGAGGCTCTCAGGTAAGGCTGCCCTCACTGGTGACCATCGCCGGGGAGCGGAGTAGTCTCCGCAGGAGCAGTTCGTGAAGACGTTCACAAGCGAGGCACGAGGGTGACAGAGACGACCAGCGCGGCGAGTGCGGCCGCGAACCCGACGGAGACGGCCGACGTCATCGTCGTCGGCGCCGGCCCCGCAGGGTCGGCCACGGCGGCATACCTCGCCATGGCGGGGCTCGACGTCCTCGTCCTGGAGAAGACCGCGTTCCCGCGCGAGAAGGTCTGCGGCGACGGGCTCACCCCGCGCGCGGTCAAGGAGCTCATCACCCTCGGCATCCCCACGCCCGAGGAGGACGGCTGGATCCGCAACCACGGGCTGCGGATCATCGGCGGCGGCATGCGCCTGTCCCTGCCGTGGCCCGACCTCGCGAGCTTCCCGCCCTACGGCCTGGTCCGCACGCGGCAGGACTTCGACGACATCCTCGCCAGGCACGCCGTCAAGCACGGGGCCCGCCTGCGCGAGTCCACCAACGTCACCGGCCCGGTCCTGGACGACCGCGGCCGCATCGTCGGGGTCACCGCCCGCGCGACCGACGAGAAGGGCCGCTCCACCGGCCCCGAGCTGCGGTATGCCGCGCCCCTCGTCGTCGCCGCCGACGGCAACTCCTCGCGGCTGAGCCTGGCGATGGGCCGGGAGAAGCGCGAGGACCGCCCGATGGGCGTGGCCGTCCGCACGTACTACACGAGCCCGCGGCACGACGACGACTACCTCGAGTCCTGGCTCGAGCTGTGGTCCACGGACGACCAGGGCAAGCGCGTGCTCCTGCCCGGCTACGGCTGGATCTTCGGCGTCGGCGACGGCACCTCGAACGTCGGCCTCGGCATCCTCAACACCTCCAGCGCCTTCGGCAAGACCGACTACAAGGACGTCATGCGTCGCTGGGTCGCGACCATGCCGGAGGAGTGGACCTACAACGACGAGACCATGGTCGGCCCGATCCGCGGCGCCGCGCTCCCCATGGGCTTCAACCGCCAGCCGCACTACGACAAGGGCCTGCTCCTCGTCGGCGACGCCGGTGGCATGGTCAACCCGTTCAACGGCGAGGGCATCGCCTACGCGATGGAGTCGGGCCGGCTGGCCTCCGAGGTGATCGCGCAGGCGTTCGCGCGTGGCACCGACGCCCAGCGTGAGCGGGTGCTGCAGAGCTACCCCAAGGTCATGAAGGACTCGCTCGGCGGGTACTACACGCTGGGCCGCTGGTTCGCCCAGATGATCGGCAACCCCGAGGTCATGCGGCTGGCGACCAAGTACGGCCTGCCCCGCACGACGCTCATGAAGTTCCTGCTCAAGGTGATGGCCAACCTCGCCGAGCCGCACGGCGGCGACGCGAGCGACCGCCTCATCACGGCCCTGTCGAAGATGGCGCCGGACGCATGAGCACCGCCGGGGGACCCGCGCGTGCATTCTCCGGGCACGCTCCTAGGATTGGGCACTGCGTGACCGTCGTCACGGCGTCCGCATGCCCCCAGGCAGACCACGACGAACGCCCCTCCGGGCGCACGAACAGAAGGGAAGTGGCACGGCGATGAGCAACCCCTACGTCCCGCTGCTGTTCCTGCTGGCGATCGGTGGGGGCTTCGCGGTCTTCTCCGTCTTCGCAGCCGCCATCTCCGGCCCCAAGCGCTACAACCGGGCCAAGCTCGACGCGTACGAGTGCGGCATCGAGCCGACGCCCCAGGCGGCCGGTGGCGGGCGCGTGCCGATCAAGTACTACCTGACGGCCATGCTGTTCATCATCTTCGACATCGAGTCGGTGTTCCTCTACCCGTTCGCGGTGGCCTTCGACAAGCTCGGCCTGTTCGCGCTCGTGGAGATGGTGCTGTTCATCCTGACCGTCTTCGTCGCGTACGCCTACGTGTGGCGCCGCGGCGGCCTGGACTGGGACTGACCGGTATGCCGTGCACGCCGGGTAGGCACGACCGCCGGACCGCGACCGGTTCGCCCTCGAAACGAAGGATCGCCTGATGGGTGTTGAGGAGAAGCTGCCCGCCGGCTTCCTGCTGACCACGGTCGAGCAGGTCGCGGGCTACATGCGCAAGAGCTCGGTCTGGCCGGCCACGTTCGGCCTCGCCTGCTGCGCCATCGAGATGATGGCCGTCGGCACGCCCGACTACGACATCGCCCGGTTCGGGATGGAGCGGTTCTCCGCCACCCCGCGCCAGGCCGACCTCATGATCGTCGCCGGCCGCGTCAGCCAGAAGATGGCCCCGGTCGTGCGCCAGGTCTACGACCAGATGCCCGAGCCCAAGTGGGTCATCTCCATGGGTGTCTGCGCCAGCTCCGGCGGCATGTTCAACAACTACGCGATCGTGCAGGGCGTCGACCACATCGTGCCCGTGGACGTCTACCTGCCCGGCTGCCCGCCCCGCCCGGAGATGCTGCTCAACGCGATCCTGACCCTGCACGAGCAGATCCAGGGCTCCAAGCTCGGCGTCAACCGCGTCAAGGCCGCCCGGGCCGCGGAGGAGGCCGCCCTCGCGGCCACCCCGACGCACCAGATGACCGGCCTGCTCGCGCAGGGCGCCGGCAGCCGCAGCCCGCACCAGCTGCCCGTGTCGGCGGTCGGCCACACCCACGGCCACGACCACGCGCACGACACCGCTCGTGGAGGTGTGGCCTGATGGCCGACGAGAAGGACGACGTGACGCCCGACAAGGCCGACGGCACGCCCGAGAAGGACCCGACGCAGGCGACCGCGAACAGCGACGTGCTGGGCAACAAGGCGAAGGACGCCGCCGCCGACAAGGGCGAGGCCACCGACCAGCCGGCCTCCGAGATCGCGACCTCGACCGCGGCCACCCAGCCGGGCACCGTGGTCGACCGCGAGACCGACGAGCGGCTGCCCGCAGCCCCCGGCACCGGCCCGGACCCGGTCGTCATCGGCGAGCGCCACGGCATGTTCGGCGCCCGTGACACCGGGGACACCACGGGGTACGGCGGCATGGTCCGCCCGATCCTGTTCCCGGCAGCCGCCACCCGGCCCTACGGCCGCTACTTCGACGAGGTCGCCGACCGGCTCGAGTCCGCCCTCGTCGGGGGCACCGCGTCGTACTCCGAGGCGGTCGAGCGCGTCGTCGTCGACCGCGGCGAGCTGACCCTGTTCGTCCGGCGTGAGCACCTGCCTGCCGTGGCGCGGGCCCTGCGCGACGACCCGAGCCTGCGGTTCGAGATCTGCACCGGCGTCTCCGGAGTGCACTACCCGCACGAGGAGGGCCGCGAGCTGCACGCGGTCTACCACTTCCTCTCCATCACCCACGGCGGTCGCCGGGTCCGGGTCGAGGTGACCTGCCCGGAGACCGACCCGCACATCCCGTCGATCGTCGAGACGTACCCGGCGAACGACTGGCACGAGCGCGAGACCTGGGACATGTTCGGCATCCAGTTCGACGGCCACCCCTCGCTCACTCGCATCCTCATGCCCGACGACTGGCCGGGCCACCCGCAGCGGAAGGACTACCCGCTCGGCGGCATCCCCGTCGAGTACAAGGGCGCCACCGTCCCGCCGCCGGACCAGCGGAGGTCTTACAGCTGATGACCACGACCCACGACGACATCTACGCGACCTCCGGGGCCGACGCGGCCGCTGCCGAGGGCGCGCACGTGTTCAACGCGAGCGGCGGTGACTGGGACCAGCTCGTCGACGAGGCGGCGGCACTCCACGAGGAGCGCATCGTCGTCAACATGGGCCCGCAGCACCCGTCGACGCACGGAGTGCTCCGGCTCATCCTCGAGCTCGACGGCGAGACGGTGACCGAGACCCGTGCGGGCATCGGCTACCTGCACACCGGCATCGAGAAGAACATGGAGTTCCGCACCTGGACGCAGGGCACCACGTTCTGCACCCGGATGGACTACCTCACGCCGCTGTTCAACGAGACGGCCTACTGCCTGTCCGTGGAGAAGCTGCTCGGCATCACCGACCAGATCCCCGAGCGCGCCAGCGTCATCCGCGTGCTCATGATGGAACTCAACCGCATCACCTCCCACCTCGTGGCGCTGGCCACCGGTGGCATGGAGATGGGCGCGACCACCGTCATGACGGTCGGCTTCCGCGAGCGCGAGCGGATCCTGTCGATCTTCGAGATGGTCACCGGCCTGCGGATGAACCACGCGTTCGTCCGTCCCGGCGGCGTCGCGCAGGACCTGCCCCCGGGCGCCATCGACAAGGTGCGCGACACCATCCCGCTGGTGCGCAAGGGCCTCGGCGAGCTCGAGCTGCTCCTCAACGAGAACCCGATCCTCAAGGGCCGCACCGTCGACGTCGGCTACCTCGACCTCGCCGGCTGCATGGCCCTGGGCATCACCGGCCCGATCCTGCGCTCGACCGGCCTGCCGCACGACCTGCGCAAGCTCGACCCGTACTGCGGTTACGAGACCTACGACTTCGAGGTCATCACCCGCACCGAGGCCGACGCCTACGCACGCCTGCGGATCCGCATCGACGAGATGTACGAGTCGCTCAAGATCGCCGAGCAGGCCATCGACCGCCTCGCCTCGACGCCGGGCCCGGTCATGGTCGCGGACAAGAAGATCGCCTGGCCGGCGCAGCTGGCCATCGGCGGCGACGGCATGGGCAACAGCCTGGACCACATCCGCGAGATCATGGGCACCTCGATGGAGTCGCTCATCCACCACTTCAAGCTGGTGACCGAGGGCTTCCGCGTCCCGCCGGGCCAGGCGTACGCCGCGGTCGAGTCGCCCAAGGGCGAGCTGGGCTGCCACACGGTCTCCGACGGGGGCACGCGGCCCTACCGCGCCCACTTCCGGGACCCCTCGTTCAACAACCTGCAGGCCACGGCCGTGATGTGCGAGGGCAGCCAGGTTGCCGACGTCATCGTCGCCGTCGCCTCGATCGACCCCGTCATGGGAGGCGTGGACCGCTGATGAGCGGAGACAACTTCGGGATGCAGACCGCGGCCGGCCACCTCACGGTGCCCGCCGAGTCCAAGGAGCCGTATGCCGCGGACGTCCTCGCGCACCTGCACGAGGACGCCGCGCAGGTCGTGGCCCGCTACCCCCAGAAGCGCTCGGCCCTGCTGCCGCTGCTGCACCTCGTGCAGAGCGTCGACGGCTACGTCACCGGCCGCGGCATCGACTTCTGCGCCGAGGTCCTCGACCTGACCACGGCCGAGGTCTCCGGCGTCGCGACCTTCTACACGCAGTACAAGCGCCACCCCAACGGTGAGTACACCGTCGGCGTCTGCACCAACACGCTGTGCGCGATCATGGGCGGCGACCAGATCTGGGACGAGGTGTCCGAGCACCTGGGCATCGGCCACGACGAGACGACGCCCGACGGCAAGATCACCCTCGAGCGGGTCGAGTGCAACGCGGCGTGCGACTACGCGCCGGTCGTCATGGCGAACTGGGAGTTCTTCGACAACCAGACGCCCGAGTCGACCAAGCAGCTCGTGGACGACCTGCGCGCGGGCAAGGACGTCCGCCCCACGCGTGGCCCCGCCCGCGTCTGCACCTTCAAGCAGGTCTCGCGCGTCCTCGCCGGCTTCCCCGACGGCCTGGCCGACGAGGGCGTCGGTGCCGGGCCGGCCTCCCTGGAGGGCCTGCGCCTGGCCAAGGAGAACGACTGGACGGCTCCGGACGGCGCCCAGTCGCGCGAGGAGCACCAGCCCGAGGCGACGTCGGACCGCACGGCCCCCGGCCTGAGCGGCTCCACCGACAGCCCCGCGAACGAGCCGGACGAGAAGCCCGGTGAGGGCTCGGTCGCCCCGGCGACCCTGTTCGACGCCGACGACAAGGGCGACGGGAAGGACGCGAAGTGAGCACCACGCTGACCCCGATCCTCACGAAGTTCTGGGACGACCCCCAGTCCTGGACCCTCGCGACGTACGAGAAGCACGAGGGCTACCAGGCGCTGAGGAAGGCGCTCGGCATGAAGCCGGCCGACCTCGTCCAGATGACCAAGGACTCCGGCCTCCGTGGCCGCGGCGGCGCCGGCTTCCCCACCGGCATGAAGTGGGGCTTCCTGCCCCCGGACGACGGCGGTCCCCGCTACCTCGTCGTCAACGCCGACGAGTCCGAGCCGGGCACGTGCAAGGACATCCCGCTGATGATGGCGGCGCCGCAGTTCCTCATCGAGGGCGTGGCGATCACCTCCTTCGCGATCGGCTGCAACCACGCCTTCATCTACCTGCGCGGCGAGGTCGTGCACGTCTACCGCCGCTTGCTGCGCGCGGTGGAGGAGGCGTACGCCGCCGGCCACCTCGGGAAGAACATCCACGGCTCCGGCTTCGACCTCGACGTCACCGTGCACGCCGGTGCCGGCGCGTACATCTGCGGTGAGGAGACGGCGCTGCTCGACAGCCTCGAGGGCCGTCGCGGCCAGCCGCGCCTCAAGCCGCCGTTCCCCGCCGTCGCGGGCCTCTACGCCCGCCCGACCGTGGTCAACAACGTCGAGTCGATCGCGTCGGTCCCGCCGATCCTGCTCCACGGGGCCGACTGGTTCTCCGGCATGGGCACCGAGAAGTCGCAGGGCTTCGGCATCTTCAGCCTCTCGGGCCACGTCAAGCGCCCCGGCCAGTACGAGGCCCCGCTCGGCATCACGCTGCGCGAGCTGCTCGACATGGCCGGCGGCATGCGCGACCCCAACAAGAAGCTGAAGTTCTGGACGCCGGGTGGATCCTCGACGCCGCTGTTCACCGACCAGCACCTCGACACCCCGCTCGACTTCGAGTCGGTGGCCGCGGCCGGGTCGATGCTCGGCACCCGCGCGCTGCAGATCTTCGACGAGACGACCTGCGTCGTGCGCGCCGTCGACCGGTGGACCGACTTCTACAAGCACGAGTCCTGCGGCAAGTGCACCCCGTGCCGTGAGGGCACCTGGTGGCTCAAGCAGATCCTCGGGCGGCTCGAGCACGGGCAGGGGTCCGAGGAGGACCTCGAGAAGCTGCTCGACATCTGTGACAACATCCTCGGTCGGTCGTTCTGCGCGCTGGGTGACGGCGCGACCAGCCCGATCACGAGCAGCATCCAGTACTTCCGCGAGGAGTACCTGCAGCACCTCGAGCTGGGCCACTGCCCGTTCGACCGTCGAGACTCGACCCTGTTCGCGAAGGATTCGGTGTCCGCATGACCGTGACCACCTCCCCGGCCGCCGGCGGGAACGCCGTCAGCAAGGGCGGCGACGCGAGCACGCCGCCGCCCGTCGACCTGGTGAACCTCACCATCGACGGCGTGGCCGTGTCCGTCCCCAAGAACACGCTGGTGATCCGCGCGGCCGAGCAGGTCGGCGTCGAGATCCCGCGGTTCTGCGACCACCCGTTGCTCGAGCCGGTCGGTGCGTGCCGCCAGTGCCTCGTCGACGTCGCGACGCCGGGCCCCGACGGGTCCCTGCGCGCCATGCCGAAGCCGCAGGCCTCGTGCACCATCACCGTGTCCGAGGGCATGGAGGTCAAGACCCAGCACACGTCCAAGGTCGCCGACAAGGCGCAGCAGGGCGTCATGGAGCTGCTGCTGGTCAACCACCCGCTCGACTGCCCGGTCTGCGACAAGGGCGGCGAGTGCCCGCTGCAGAACCAGGCGATGAGCAACGGCCGCGCGGTGTCCCGCTTCGAGGACGTCAAGCGCACCTACCCCAAGCCGATCAACATCTCCTCGCAGGTGCTGCTCGACCGCGAGCGCTGCGTCCTGTGCGCCCGCTGCACCCGCTTCTCGGACCAGATCGCCGGTGACCCGTTCATCGCCCTGGTCGAGCGCGGCGCGCTGCAGCAGGTCGGCATCTACGAGGAGAAGCCGTTCGAGTCCTACTTCTCCGGCAACACGGTCCAGATCTGCCCGGTCGGCGCGCTGACCGGTGCTGCCTACCGCTTCCGCAGCCGCCCGTTCGACCTCGTGTCGACGCAGAGCGTCTGCGAGCACTGCGCCTCCGGCTGCTCGATCCGCACCGACCACCGCCGCGGCGCCGTGCTGCGCCGGATGGCCGTCAACGACCCGGCTGTCAACGAGGAGTGGAACTGCGACAAGG
The DNA here is from genome assembly GCF_042668795.1 of Pedococcus sp. NPDC057267. Classification (NCBI taxonomy): domain Bacteria; kingdom Bacillati; phylum Actinomycetota; class Actinomycetes; order Micrococcales; family Intrasporangiaceae; genus Pedococcus; species Pedococcus sp. NPDC057267. The sequence continues at coordinate 49,467 of NZ_JBHUYG010000004.1, forward strand.
GCCGCTGGGCCTTCCAGTACGCCACGACCGGTGACCGGTTCGAGTTCCCGATGGTCCGCGACGAGGACGGCGAGCTGCAGGTCGCGTCGTGGCCCGAGGCGCTCACCGCCGCGGCCCGCGGGCTCGCGGCCGCCAAGGCCGTCGGTGTCCTGACCGGTGGGCGTGTGTCCGCCGAGGACGCCTACGCCTACGGCAAGTTCGCCCGTGCGGTCCTGGCGACCAACGACGTCGACTTCCGCGCCCGGCCGCACTCGCAGGAGGAGGCCGAGTTCCTCGCCTCCACCGTCGTGGCGACCGGTCCGGACGGTGGCGCCGTCACCTACGCAGACCTCGAGAAGGCCAAGACCGTCGTCCTCGTGGGCTTCGAGCCCGAGGAGGAGAGCCCGATCGTCTTCCTGCGGCTGCGCAAGGCGCACCGCCGCAACAAGACGGCCGTGTACGCCGTGGCGCCGTTCGCCACGCGCGGCCTGGAGAAGCTCGGCGGCACCCTGATCCCGTCCGCACCCGGGACCGAGGCCGAGGTGCTCCGCGCCCTCGGCGACGGCGTGACCGGCGACGGCGCTGCCGCGAAGGCTGCCGCAGCGCTCGAGGGTGACGGCGTCGTCGTGCTCGTCGGTGAGCGACTGGCCACCGTGCCGGGCGCGCTCTCCGCGGCCGTGGCGCTGGCGTCGTCCAGCGGCGCGCGCCTCGCGTGGGTGCCCCGCCGGGCCGGCGAGCGCGGCGCGCTCGAGGCCGGCGCCCTGCCGACGCTCCTGCCCGGCGGCCGTCCCGTCGGCGACGCGGCGGCACGCGAGCAGGTCGCCGACGTCTGGGACGTCGTGGGCCTGCCCGACCAGCCGGGTCGCGACACCGCGGGCATCCTGCGCGCGGCCACGACCGGCGAGGTCGACGCCCTGCTCGTGGGTGGCGTGGACGCTGCCGACCTGGCCGACCCGCGCACCGAGGAGGCCCTGGCCAAGACGTTCGTCGTCTCGCTCGACTTCCGCCCGTCCTCGGTCACCGAGGTCGCCGACGTCGTGCTGCCGGTCGCCCCGCACGCCGAGAAGGGCGGCACGTTCGTGGACTGGGAGGGCCGCACCCGCCAGTTCGCGACCGCGCTCGACACCAACGCGATGTCCGACTACCGCGTCCTGGACATGCTGGCCGGTGAGATGGGCTCCTTCTTGGGCACCCGCACGCTCGCCGAGGTCCGCTCCGAGATGGCGGCCCTCGGGCCATGGGGCGGCGACCGGCTGCCGGCGCCCACCGCCGAGCCCGCTGCGGTGCCGACCTTCGGCGAGGGCGAGGTCGTCCTGGCCACCTGGCACCACCTGCTCGACCGCGGGTCGCTGCAGGACGGCGAGCCGTTCCTCGCCGGCACCGCCCACCGCACCCTGGCGCGCGTCTCGCCGGCCACGGCCGAGGTTTTCGGCCTAGCCGACGGCGACACCGTGCGCGTGGCCAGCCCGGCCGGGGCGGTGACCGTCCCGCTGGCAGTCACCGAGGACATGGTCGACCACGTCGTGTGGCTGCCCACGAACTCCGCGGGCAGCGCCGTGCGCGCCACCCTGGCGGTGGACGCGGGGGCCGTCGTCACCCTGGCCAAGGCCGAGACCACCCTGGAGGTCACCCCGTGAGCACCGTGACGTATGCCGGCGAGGTGCTCGCCGGCGTACCGCACCTCGTGGCGCCGCTCGCCGGCGCCGCACCTGGCGGGGACAACCCGACCGCGGACTTCAGCGACACCCCGTGGTGGCTGCACCTGGTCAAGGCGCTGTTCGTCTTCGTCTTCCTGCTCGTCAACACGCTCATCGTCATCTGGTTCGAGCGTCGCGTCATCGGCCGGATGCAGCAGCGCCCGGGCCCGAACCGCACCGGTCCGTTCGGCCTGCTGCAGACGCTCGCCGACGGCATCAAGCTGGCGCTCAAGGAGGACCTGACCCCCAAGAACGCCGACAAGTTCGTCTTCGCGCTCGCCCCGGCGATCGCGGGCGCGATGGCGTTCGTGTCCTTCGCGATCATCCCGCTCGGGCCGACGGTGTCGATGTTCGGGCACCGCACGCCGCTGCAGCTCACCGACCTGCCGGTCGCAGTGCTGCTCGTGCTCGCGGTCGCGGGTGTCGGCGTCTACGGCATCGTGCTCGCCGGCTGGTCCTCGGGCTCGACCTACCCGCTGCTCGGTGGCCTGCGCTCGACCGCCCAGGTCATCTCGTACGAGATCGCGATGGGCCTGTCGCTCGTCGCCGTCTTCCTCTACAGCCGGTCGATGTCGACCTCGCAGATCGTGGCGGCCCAGTCCAACCTGTGGTTCATCATCCCGGCGTTCTTCAGCTTCTTCGTCTACGTCATCACGATGGTGGGCGAGACCAACCGGCTGCCGTTCGACCTCGCCGAGGGTGAGGGCGAGCTCACGGGTGGCTTCCACACCGAGTACTCCTCGCTGAAGTTCGCGATGTTCTTCCTCGGCGAGTACGTCAACATGTTCACCGTCTCGGCCCTGGCCACGACGATGTTCCTCGGTGGCTGGCAGGCGCCTCCCGGCATCGCGGCGATCGGCCACGGCTACTTCAACCACGGCTGGTGGGGCCTGCTCTGGTTCGTCATCAAGCTCTGGCTGTTCATGTTCTTCTTCGTCTGGCTGCGTGGCTCCCTGCCCCGCGTGCGCTACGACCAGTTCATGCGGTTCGGCTGGCGGTTCCTCATCCCCGTCACCCTCGCCTGGGTCGTCGTCGTGGCCTTCATCCGCGGCAGCCAGTTCGGCTACTTCGGGAGCGCGGCGTTCACGCTCGGCAACCGCAGGTTCCCGGTCTTCAGCATCGTCTTCGTCGTGGTCGTCGCGCTGGCGGCACTGCTCGTCGTGTGGATCCGGGACAACAAGAGGATCGAGCGCGACGCGGCCCGCAACGCCGCGCCGCCGGAGGAGATCGACCCGTTCGCGGGTGGTTACCCTGTGCCGCCGCTGCCCGGCCAGCGCCTGCGCGAGCCCTCGCTCTCCCTGAGCGACCGGGCGTCCGACCCCACCGAGGAGGACATCCATGCCTGACCGCCCCACCGAGGAGAAGAAGGGCGGCTTCTTCGCCGACCTCTTCGCGCCCGTCGGCGGCTTCGGCGTCACCTTCGCGACGATGTTCCGCAAGCTGGAGACCGAGGAGTACCCCGAGGAGAAGCGGCCGACCCAGCCGCGGTTCCACGGGCGGCACCAGCTCAACCGCCACCCCGACGGGCTCGAGAAGTGCGTCGGCTGCGAGCTGTGCGCGTGGGCGTGCCCCGCGGACGCGATCCTCGTCGAGGGCGCGTCGAACGACGACAGCGAGGGCGGCACCGGGCGGTTCAGCCCCGGTGAGCGGTACGGCCGCGTCTACCAGATCAACTACCTGCGCTGCATCTTCTGCGGCCTGTGCATCGAGGCCTGCCCCACGCGCGCGCTGACGATGACCAACTTCTACGAGCTGGCCGACCACAACCGTGGCGACCTGATCTTCACCAAGGAGCAGCTGCTCGCGCCGCTGCAGGAGGGGATGCTGCTGCCGCCGCACCCGATGGTGGACGGGCTCGAGGAGCGCGACTACTACCAGGGCAAGGTCGCGCGCGCGACCGACGAGCAGGAGGAGTGGGTGAAGGCTCACCACGCCCAGCCCGAGGAGGGGCTGGCCCCCAGCGGCGACCCGGTGGAGGGTGTCGACGTCGTCGACCACGGCCGCCAGGCCACCCGTGAGACCACCGAGGCGGTGCACCGATGACCGGCCTGGGCGAGCAGATCATGTTCTGGATCCTCGGCCCGATCTGCGTGCTGGCGGCCCTGGGCCTGCTCTTCGCCAAGAAGGCGGTCCACGCGGCGCTCGGCATGGCGCTGGTCATGGTCAACCTGGGCATCTTCTACATCGCCCAGGAGGCCGACTTCCTCGGCATCATCCAGATCTTCGTCTACACCGGCGCGGTCATGATGCTGTTCCTCTTCGTGCTCATGCTCGTCGGTGTCGACTCCTCCGACTCCCTCGTGGAGACCCTCAAGGGCCAGAAGGTCGCCTCGCTGCTGCTCGGCCTGGGCCTCGCGGTCCTGCTGTTCAGCGCGGTCGGCCGCGTGCAGTTCGGCCCGATGAAGGGCCTCTCCGAGGTCAACGCCTCCAAGGGCAACGTCTCCGGCGTGGCCGAGCTGATCTTCGGCCAGTACGTCTGGGCCTTCGAGGTCACCTCCGCCCTGCTCATCACGGCAGCCCTCGGCGCGATGGTCCTCGCCCACCGCGAGCGGATCGGCACCAAGCCGACCCAGCGGCAGCTGTCCGAGCGCCGGATCCGTGAGAACCGCAACGTCGCCGGCCTTCCGGTCCCGGGTGTCTACGCCCGGCACAACGCGGTCGACACCCCGGCGCTGCTCCCCGACGGCACCCCCAGCGAGCTGTCCGTCTCGCGCGTGCTGAACGCCCGTGAGCAGGTGGCCGTGCCCACCCGCCACGTCGACGCCGAGCACGCCATCGAGCACGAGATCGAGGAGGGCGACGCCCGATGAACCTCGTCAACTACATCTACCTCGCGACCATCCTGTTCGCGATCGGTGGTGCGACGGTGCTCATGCGCCGCAACGCCATCGTCGTGTTCATGGGTGTCGAGCTCATGCTCAACGCGACGAACCTGATGTTCGTGACGTTCGCGCGGATGCGCGGCAGCCTCGACGGGCAGGTGATCGCCCTGTTCGTCATGGTGGTCGCCGCGGCCGAGGTCGTCGTGGGGCTGGCCATCATCATGGCCATCTTCCGTGCCCGCCGGTCGGCCTCGGTCGACGACGCCAACCTGCTGAAGCTGTAGAAGGGGCCACCCGGTGACTTCCCTCGCAACCCTCGCCACCGCCGGAGGGGCCGCCTCGGCGGCCACCGGCGTCACGGCATACGCCTGGCTGCTCGTCGCGCTGCCGCTGCTCGGCGCCGCGGTCCTGCTGCTCGGTGGCCGCGCCACCGACAAGTGGGGCCCGCTGTTCGCGGTCGCCATGTCCTGGGCGGCGTTCGTCGTCGGCCTGCTCGTGTGGATCGCGATGCTCGGCCGCCACGGCGAGGCCCGGGCCGAGCACCTGCACTTGTTCACCTGGGTGCCGGCCGGGTCGTTCAACCTCGACGCCGGGATGCTGGTCGACCAGCTGTCGGTGGTGTTCGTCCTGCTCATCACCTTCGTCGGCTCGCTGATCCACGTGTACTCGCTCGGGTACATGGAGCACGACCCCGACAAGCGCCGGTTCTTCGCCTACCTCAACCTGTTCGTCGCGGCGATGCTCCTGCTCGTCCTGTCGGACTCCTACCTGCTGCTCTACGTCGGCTGGGAGGGCGTCGGCCTCGCCTCGTACCTGCTCATCGGGTTCTGGAACCACAACCCGGCGTATGCCACGGCCGCCAACAAGGCGTTCGTCGTCAACCGCGTCGGCGACTTCGGCCTCTCGGTCGCGATCATGATCATGTTCGCGGCGTTCGGGACGGTCACCTTCGCCGGTGTCGCGCAGGCATCCGGCAAGGCGGGGGAGGGCGTCCTCACCGCGATCGGCCTCATGCTGCTGCTCGGCGCCTGCGGCAAGTCGGCGCAGTTCCCGCTGCAGTCCTGGCTCGGTGACGCCATGGCCGGCCCGACCCCCGTGTCGGCGCTCATCCACGCGGCGACCATGGTCACCGCCGGCGTCTACCTCGTGGTGCGCAGCAACTTCATCTTCGACCACGCGCCGAACGCCCAGCTCGTCGTCGTCATCGTCGGCGCGATCACGCTGCTGTTCGGGGCAGTCGTGGGCTGCGCCAAGGACGACATCAAGAAGGCGCTGGCCGCCTCGACGATGAGCCAGATCGGCTACATGATGCTCGCCGCAGGCCTCGGCCCGGTCGGGTACGCGTTCGCGATCTTCCACCTGCTCACGCACGGCTTCTTCAAGGCCGGCATGTTCCTCGGGGCCGGTTCGGTCATGCACGGCATGAACGACCAGGTCGACATGCGCCGGTTCGGCAACCTGTCCGGCGCCATGAAGACCACCTGGATCACCTTCGGCCTCGGCTGGCTCGCGATCCTCGGTGTGCCGCCGTTCTCGGGCTTCTGGTCCAAGGACAAGATCATCGAGGCCGCGTTCGTCGGCGAGGGCTGGCGGCCGTGGGTCTTCGGCGGCGCCGCGCTCATCGGCGCCGGCATCACCGCCTTCTACATGTCGCGCCTGTTCTTCATGACCTTTCACGGCAAGAAGCGCTGGACCGACGACGTGCACCCGCACGAGTCGCCGCTGACCATGACGGTCCCGATGATGGTGCTGGCCGTCGGGTCCGCCCTGCTCGGCCTCGTCCTGGCGCTCGGCAACACGTTCGCGCACTGGCTCGAGCCGGTCGTCGGCGCGCACGACGAGAACGCGCACGCCGTCCTGTCGGTGCCGGTCCTGATGACGCTGACGCTGCTGCTCGTCGCGGGCGGCATCGTCCTGGCGTGGATGCGCTACTGGCGCGACGAGGTCCCGCAGGTGCAGCCGACCGGCTCGCTGCTGACCCGTGCGGCCCGGCGTGACCTGTACCAGGACGACGTCAACGAGGGTGCGTTCATGCGCCCCGGCATCCACCTGACCCGCGCCCTCGTCTTCGCCGACAACCGCGGCGTCGACGGTGGCGTCGGTGGCCTGGCCGCCCTCGTCGGTGGCACGTCGAGCCGCCTGCGTCGCCTCCAGAACGGTTTCGCTCGGTCCTATGCCCTGACGATGCTCGCCGGCGTCGTCGTCCTCCTCGGTGCTGTGTGGGTGATCAACTGATGTCCAACTTCCCCTGGCTGACCGTCATCGGGCTCGTCCCGCTGATCGGTGCGGTCGTCGTCGCGGCGCTGCCGGCCTCCGTGGCCGACCAGGCCAAGCGGGTGGCCCTCGGCTTCTCGCTGGTGACGCTCGTGCTGGGTGTGGCTGCCGCGCTGCAGTTCGACACCGGTTCGACCCAGCAGTTCCAGCTCTCCGAGCGGCACGAGTGGATCCCGCAGTTCGGCGTCTCGTACGCCCTCGGGGTGGACGGCCTCGCGCTCGTCATGATCCTCATGGCCCTGGTCCTGCTGCCGGTCTGCATCCTCGCCGCGTGGCACGACGTGCCCGAGGGCGGTGCGCGGGAGAAGAACTACTTCGCGCTCATGCTGTCGCTCGCCACCTTCATGGTGGGCGTGTTCGCCGCGACCGACGTGTTCCTCTTCTACGTCTTCTTCGAGGCCATGCTCATCCCGGTGTACTTCCTCATCGGGTCCTTCGGCGGCCCGCGCCGGCAGTACGCCGCCGTGAAGTTCCTGCTGTTCTCCCTCGCCGGTGGGCTCGTGATGCTCGTGGGCGTCATCGCGCTCTACCACTACGGCCCCGGCGGCTCCGACGGCTTCCTCGTCAGCAAGCTCACCGGGCTCGACCTGCCCCAGGGAGCCGGCCGCTGGATGTTCGTGGCGTTCTTCTTCGCCTTCGCGGTCAAGGCCCCGATGTGGCCGGTCCACACCTGGCTGCCCGACGCGGCCACCGAGGCCAAGCCCGCGACGGCCGTGCTCCTCGTCGGCGTGCTCGACAAGGTCGGCACCTACGGGATGATCCGGTTCTGCCTGCAGCTGTTCCCGGAGGCGTCGAAGTGGGCGACCCCGGTCGTCCTCACGCTGGCCGTCATCTCGGTGCTCTACGGCGCGCTGCTGGCCATCGGCCAGACCGACCTCATGCGCCTGATCGCCTACACCTCGGTGAGCCACTTCGGCTTCATCGTCCTGGGCATCTTCGCGTTCACGACCACCGGTGGCGCCGGCTCGACGCTGTACATGCTCAACCACGGGTTCACGACGGCGGCGCTGTTCCTCGTCGGCGCGATGCTCGTCGCCCGGCGCGGCAGCAAGCGGATCCCGGACTTCGGCGGCTGGCAGCGGGTCACCCCCGGCCTGGCCGGCGTGTTCCTCGTGTCCGGCCTCGCCGGACTGGCGCTGCCCGGCCTGAGCCCGTTCGTCTCCGAGATCATGGTGCTGGTCGGCACGTTCCAGCGGTACCGGTTCCCGGCCGTGGTCGCGACCGCGGGCATCGTCCTCGCGGCGCTCTACATCCTGCTCATGTACAAGCGGATGATGACCGGCCCCAAGCCGGAGCTCGAGGGCGCCGCCGTCCGCGACATCACGGTGCGCGAGAAGCTCGTCGTCGCGCCGGTCCTCGCCGTCCTCATCGTGCTGGGCTTCTACCCGAAGCCCGCGCTCGACCTGCTCAACCCGGCCGTGAAGACGACGCTGCACCACGTGGGCGTCTCGGACCCGGCACCCTCCTCCGCTGCTGACGGGAGCACGAAGTAATGCCCGCCATGACGGTCCTCGCGACGACGGCCCTGCCTGCCGCCGTGCCCGCCGCCTTCAAGGCCGCCGACGTGAACTACGGCGCGGTGGCGCCGATGCTCGTCGTCGTCGCCGGCGCGCTCATCGGTGTGCTCGTCGAGGCGTTCGCGCCCCGCCGGGTGCGCCACACCACCCAGGTCGCGCTCGCGCTCGTCACGCTCGTCGCGGCCTTCGTCGTGCTCGTCACGGTCTCGGTGCAGAGCGCCCACCAGGGCGTCACGCTGGCCCGCGCGGTCGTCATCGACGGCCCGGCCCTGTTCCTGCAGGGCGCCATCCTCGCGATGGCCGCACTCGGGGTGCTCACCATGGCGGAGAAGTTCGGCGGCCAGGGTGCCGACGCCTTCACCCCCCTGGGTGCCGCGATCCCCGGGTCGGCCCACGAGGCGGCCGCCCTGCGCGCGGGGCTGGCCACCAGTGAGGTCTTCCCGCTGACGCTGTTCGCCGTCGTCGGCATGATGCTCTTCCCGGCCGCCGGCGACCTGCTGACGATGTTCATCGCGCTCGAGGTGCTCTCGCTGCCGCTGTACCTCATGTGCGGCCTGGCCCGTCGTCGTCGCCTGCTGTCGCAGGAGGCCGCGCTCAAGTACTTCCTCCTCGGCGCGTTCAGCTCCGCGTTCTTCCTCTTCGGGTCGGCGCTGCTCTACGGGTATGCCGGCTCGGTCTACCTCAGCGACATCGCCGCGGCGGTCACGGCTGCCAACGGCCAGATGGAGGGGCTGCTCCTCCCGGGTGTCCTGCTGGTGCTGATCGGCCTGCTGTTCAAGGTCGGCGCGGTGCCGTTCCACTCCTGGACCCCGGACGTCTACCAGGGCGCCCCCACCCCGGTCACCGGCTTCATGGCAGCCTGCACCAAGGTGGCTGCGTTCGGCGCGATCCTGCGGTTCGCGTACGTCGCAGCGCAGGGCAACCGCTGGGACTGGCGCGGCGGCGTCATCGCCGTCGCTGCCCTGACCATGGTCGTCGGCGCGGTCCTGTCGGTCACCCAGACCGACGTCAAGCGGCTGCTCGCGTACTCCTCGATCGCCCACGCCGGGTTCATCCTCGTGGCGGTGCTGGCCTTCGACAAGACCGGTGTCAGCGGGACGATGTTCTACCTGGTCGCCTACGGCTTCATGACGATCGCCGGCTTCGCGGTGGTCTCGATGGTCCGCCAGGGCGGCTCCGAGGCGTCGCACCTGTCCCAGTGGGCCGGGCTCGGCCGTCGCCACCCGGTGGTGGCGGGCGTGTTCGCCTTCCTGCTGCTGGCCTTCGCGGGCATCCCGCTGACGTCGGGCTTCGCGGCCAAGTACGCCGCGTTCTCGCCGGCGGTCTCCTACGGCGGCACCTCGGGCGTGGCCCTGGTCGTCATCGGCGTCATCGCCTCGGTCGTGACGGCGTTCGTCTACGTGCGGCTCATCGTCCTCATGTACTTCACCGAGCCGCCGGCCGGTGAGGCCGTGGTGGCGGAGACCGCATCGCCGTTCCTCACCGTCGCGATCACCATCGGCACGCTGGTCACCCTCGCCCTGGGCATCATGCCGACCCAGGTGCTCGACCTGGCCGACCGGTCCTCGCAGTTCCTGGTGAAGTGACCCGGTCCGGTGAGGCGACGCGGTCTGCCGACGTGACCCGATCCGCCGAGGTGACCCAGCCCCGGGCAGCGGGTGGCACGGTGCCGGGGCTCTCGCTGCCGTCCGTGCCGGACGACCTGTCCGACGAGCTCCAGCGGGGGCTCGCGGAGGTCGACGCGCTGCTGCGACGCGAGGTCGACCACGACGACCCGTTCATCGCGGGCGCGAACAGCCACCTCATCGAGGCGGGCGGGAAGCGGTTCCGGCCGCTGCTGACCCTGCTCGCGGCGCAGCTCGGCACCGGCACGAACCCGGACGTCGTGGCCGCTGCCGCCGGCGTCGAGCTGACCCACGTGGCGTCGCTGTGCCACGACGACGTCATGGACGAGGCCGACGTGCGCCGCGGCGCCCCGAGCGCCAACGCCCGCTACGGCAACTCGACCGCGATCCTCGTCGGCGACCTGCTCTTCGGCACGGCGTCGTCGATCATCGCCGACCTCGGCGCCGAGGCGGTCAAGATCCAGGCCGAGACGTTCGTGCGGCTGTGCGCGGGCCAGATCCGCGACACCCGCCGCGCGCCCGAGGGCACCGACCCGGTCGAGTACTACCTGGGCGTCCTGGCCGACAAGACCGGCGTCCTCATCGCCACGGCTGCCCGCTACGGGGCGATGTTCTCCGGCTGCGACGCCGCGACCGTCGAGGTCATGCGCGAGTTCGGCGAGCGGATCGGCATGGCCTTCCAGCTGGCCGACGACCTCATCGACGTGTCGTCGGACGAGGCCGAGCTGGGCAAGACCCCCGGGACCGACCTGCGCGAGGCCAAGCGAACCCTGCCGGTCCTCTATGCCCTTGCCTCGGACGACCCCTCCGACGCCCGCCTGCAGGAGCTGCTGCAGCGCGACCTGCGCGAGGACGAGGACGCCCTCGCCGAGGCGCTGGGACTGTTGCGCGGCAACGCCGCCATGGAGCGGGCGCGCGAGCACACCGCTGCCGTCGCCCGTCGTGCCCAGGAGGTCCTCGAGCCGCTGCCCGAGGGGGCCGCCAAGGACGCGCTGCACGCCCTGGCGACCAGCGTCGTCACCCGCGTCGGCTGACCCACCCGGACGCGTCCGCCCTCGCCGGACCGCCCGGCATACCCGCACCCGCGCCCGTGCCACCCGCATCATCCCCACTTGTTGCCACGAGGTGGTCACGCAGCCTCCCAAACAGGGGCGCCGTGACGATCTAGTGGCAACAAGTGGGAAGGCCGGGTCGGCGAACGACGGTTTTGCGCGTGCCGGGGCCGGCGGGGGAGGGGCGTGGGTATCGTCGCGCCTGTGACCTCCGACGTCGACCGCTGGGACGCCGCCACCGCAGACCTGCAGCCGCCGCTGGCCGTCGTCGACCTCGACGCGTTCGACGCCAACGCGGCCGACCTGGTCCGCCGGGCCGGTGGCACCCCGATCCGCGTCGCCTCCAAGTCGGTGCGCTGCCGCAGCCTGCTCGGGCGCGTGCTCGGGATGGAGGGGTTCCACGGCGTGATGGCGTATGCCGTGGCCGAGGCCGCCTGGCTGGTCGGCGAGGGCCTCGACGACGTGTTCGTGGCGTACCCCAGCGTCGACCGCGCCGCCATCGCCGAGGTGGCCGCGGACGAGCGGCTCGCGGCGCAGGTGACGCTGACCGTCGACAGCGCCGAGCACGTCGACCTGCTGGCCTCGGTCGACCGGCCGCACGGGCTGCGCGTGGCTGTCGACGTCGACTCCTCGCTGCGCCTGGGCCGCGTCCACCTGGGGGTGCGGCGGTCCCCGGTGCGCACTCCCGAGGACGCGGTGGCCGTGGCCTTGGCCGCCCAAGCAGAGGGACTGCGGGTGGTCGGGACGATGTTCTACGACGCGCAGATCGCCGGCCTCCCCGACTCCTCCCCGGCCGTCCGGGTGGTGAAGCGGAGGTCGGCGGCGAGCCTGCTCGAGCGCCGCGCGGCCGTCGTGGGCGCGCTGCGAGAGGTGACCGACCTCGAGTTCGTCAACGCCGGCGGGACCGGGTCGCTGCACGTGACCGGCCGCGACCCCGTCGTCACCGAGCTCGCAGCCGGGTCGGGCCTGTACGGGCCGACGCTGTTCGACGGGTACGACGACTTCTCGCCGCGTCCCGCCGCGGCCTACGCGCTCTCGGTGGTGCGGCGCCCCGGTCCCGGCTTCGCGACGGCGTTCGGTGGTGGCTACGTCGCCTCGGGTCCGGCGAGCCGGTCGCGGCTCCCGCGCCCGTACGGCCGCTCCGGCGTGGGCCTGGTGCGCCGCGAGGGGGTCGGCGAGGTGCAGACGCCGTTGCAGGGCACCGGAACCCGCGACCTGCACGTCGGCGACCGGGTCTGGTTCCGCTACGCCAAGGCCGGCGAGATGTGCGAGCGGTTCGACCGGCTGCACCTCGTCCGTGGGGCGCAGCTCCTCGACACCGTGCCGACGTACCGCGGCGAGGGGAGGAACTTCGGATGACGGCGCGGCCGGTGAAGCCGTCGAGGCGCTGGACCAACTGGGCGGGCAACCAGACCTGCCACCCGGCGGAGGTGGCGACTCCCGGCAGCACCGAGGAGGTGGCCGCCGTCGTGCGCGACGCCGCGCGGCGTGGGCTCGGCGTCAAGCCCGTCGGCACCGGCCACTCGTTCACCGCGATCGCGACCACCGACGGGGTGCAGCTGCGGCTCGACGGCCTCCGCGGTGTCGTGCACGCCGATGCCGTCACCGGTCGCGTCCGCGTCCTCGGGGGCACGCCGCTGCACGTCCTCAACCCGGCGCTGCAGGCGCTCGGCCTGGCGCTGCCCAACCTGGGCGACATCGACCGCCAGACCGTCACCGGCGCGATCTCCACCGGCACCCACGGCACCGGACTGCGGTTCCAGGGCATCGCGTCGGCCGTGCGCGGCCTGACTCTCGTCCTCGCCGACGGGTCGGTGCTGGCCTGCTCGCAGGAGGTCGAGCCCGAGGTGTTCCAGGCGGCCCGGGTCGGGCTCGGCGCGCTCGGGGTGGTCACCGAGGTCGAGCTGCAGTGCGTCCCGGCGTTCCGGCTGCACGCCCGCGAGTTCGGCGCCGACCTGCACGACGTCCTCGACCGCCTCGACGACGACCTGGCCGCCCACGACCACGTCGACATGCACTGGTTCCCGCTCACCGACCGGGTGCTCGTCAAGCACAACGACCGCGTCGGGCCCGACGCCCCGGGCGACCCGCTGCCCGCGTGGCGGGCCTGGCTCGACGACGACTTCCTCTCCAACCGGCTCTACGAGGCGACCAACCGGGCGGCGACCCGCTTCCCCCGCATCGTCCCGCCCCTCAACACCGTCAGCGCACGGCTGCTCGGCGCCCGCGAGTACACCGACGACTCCTGGCGCGTGTTCGTCGCCGAGCGTGCGGTGCGCTTCCGCGAGAGCGAGTATGCCGTGCCGAGGACCCACGCCCGTGACGTCGTCCTTGCTGTCCGTGACTGGCTCGAGCGGCACCGGCCGCCGCTGACGTTCCCGCTGGAGCTGCGGTTCACCGGGGCCGACGACGTCTGGCTGTCCACGGGGTACGAGCGCGAGAACGCGTACATCGCCATGCACCAGTACCACCGCATGGACGACGCGGGCGCGTTCGCGGCATTCGAGGAGATCGTGGCCGAGCACGACGGCCGGCCGCACTGGGGCAAGCTGCACACCCTCGACGCCGAGCGGCTGCAGGGCCTGTACCCGAGGTTCGACGACTTCCGCGCCGTGCGCGACCGCCTCGACCCGGGTCGGGTCTTCGCCAACGACTACCTGCGCCGCGTCCTCGGCGACTGAGCTGGCGACGGAGCCCGGTGCCGGTCCCCGGTGCGACGCCAGACCGCAGCCACCACGTCGGCCCGGAGGAGCCCGACGCCTGAGCAACGGTTCCGGCGAGCCCGTCCCGTGCGCTGCCGGTGGCAGCTCAGGGCGCGACGTCGGCGAGCTCGGCGGCGCGTGCTCGCGCGAGGCCAGATCGGTGCCGCAGGGTGTCGACCGTGAGCACCACGAGGGCCAGCCAGACGATGGCGAAGCCGATCCATCGGGCGGTCGACATGTGCTCGTGGAGCAGCAGCACGCCGCACAGCAGCTGCAGCACCGGGGTGATGAACTGCAGCAGGCCGATCGTCACCAGCGGCACCCGCCGGGCGGCCGCGGCGAAGAGCAGGAGCGGGGTGGCGGTCGCGACGCCGGCCAGGACGAGCAGCGTCGTGTGCCACGCGCCGTCGGTCGTGAACGTCGTGTCACCGCGCACGGTCAGCACGGCGAGCATGACCACCGCGATCGGCCCGAGGACGAGCGTCTCCGCGGACAGCGACTGCATCGCCGTCAGGGAGACGCCGACCTTCTTCTTGACGAGGCCGTAGCCGCCGAAGGAGAACGCGAGGGTCAGCGCGATGACCGGCACCGACCCGGCGGCGACGGACAGGTAGACCCCCGCCAGCGCGCCGATCGCCACGGCGACCCACTGCAGCGGCCGCAGGCGCTCGCGCAGCACCAGCACCCCCAGGGCGACCGTCACGATCGGGTTGAGGAAGTAGCCGAGCGCGGCCTCGGTCGTGTGGTCGTTGAGCACGGCAGCCACGTAGACGACCCAGTTCACGCCGATCAGCAGCGCGGCCGCGGTCACCCCACCGGCGAGCCGGGGCCGGCGGACCAGGTCGCGCAGCCAGGCGAGGTCGCGCCGCAGCCCCAGGACCACGAGGCACAGCAGCAGGGTCCACAGGATGCGGTGGGACAGGATCTCCCACGCCCCGGCCGGCTTGAGCGCGGCGAAGTAGAGGGGGAAGAGCCCCCACACGGCATACGCCGTGAAGCCGTATGCCGCGCCACGCCGCGTCTCGTCCGCCTCGCTCGCGCCGCGCTGCTGCCGGTCCGCAGCCACCGCGTCGCGCGCCTGCTCGTCGCCGCCGCTCACGCGGCGGGTCCGGGGGACTGCGTCACGCCACGGTCCAGGTGTCGCGCCCGCGGATGAGCGCGTCGAGGTCGGCGTCGGTGGCCCGGCCACCTGCGGTGTCGACGGCCGCCGCGACCTGGCCGCGGACGAGGTCGTCGTAGGTGGGGCGGTCGACGTCGCGGAAGACGCCCATGGGGACGTGCGTCATCTCCGGGGAGTCCAGCCGCGACAGCGCGAACGCCTGCGTCGGGTCGGGTGCGCCCACGTCGTGCACGACGACGTCGCGGCCCCCTGCCTGCGCCTCCGGCACGAACTCCATCCCGCCGCCGGCGGTGCGGACGAGCACCTGACGGTCGTCCTCGGGGCCGACCCGCACCGGCTCCCCGTCGGCGAGGTGGACGATGCGGGCCTCCTGCTGGCTGCGGTCCTTGATGAGGTCGAACGCGCCGTCGTTGAAGATCGGGCAGTTCTGGTAGATCTCGACCAGTGACGTGCCGCGGTGCTCGGCGGCCCGGCGCAGGACCTCGGTGAGGTGCTTGCGGTCGGAGTCCATCGTGCGCGCGACGAAGGTCGCCTCGGCGCCGAGGGCGAGGGAGACCGGGTTGAAGGGGTGGTCGACCGAGCCCATCGGGGTGGACTTGGTGATCTTGCCGACCTCGGACGTGGGGGAGTACTGGCCCTTGGTGAGTCCGTAGATCTGGTTGTTGAACAACAGGATCGTGAGGTTCACGTTGCGGCGCAGCGCGTGGATGAGGTGGTTGCCGCCGATCGACAGGGCGTCGCCGTCACCGGTGACGACCCACACCGACAAGTCGCTGCGGCTCGTCGCGAGGCCGGTCGCGATCGCGGGCGCACGGCCGTGGATCGAGTGCATGCCGTAGGTGTCGAGGTAGTACGGGAACCGCGACGAGCAGCCGATGCCGGAGACGAACACGATGTTCTCGCGCCTGAGGCCGAGGTCGGGCAGGAAGCCCTGCACGGCGGCGAGGATCGCGTAGTCACCGCAGCCCGGGCACCAGCGCACCTCCTGGTCGGAGGTGAACTCCTTCTTGGTCTGGCGGGCGGCGTCGTCGGGCAGCCGCGGCACGCCGGCCGTACCGCCTTCCGGTGCGCTGCCCGGCATACCCAGGTCGATGGCGCTCACGCCCGGACCTCCTGCGTGGTGTCGGTGGTGGCGGACCCGGCCTCCTCGAGCAGCGACACGACCGCGTCGGCGAGCTCGACGGTCGTGAACGGCAGGCCACGCACCTGGGTGAACGAGTGGACGTCGACGAGGTACTTCGCGCGCAGCAGCATCGCGAGCTGGCCCATGTTCATCTCGGGCACGAGCACGCGGTCGTAGCGGCGCAGCACCTCGCCGGTGTTGCGGGGGAACGGGTTGAGGTGGCGCAGGTGCGCCCGGGCGACCTTGGCGCCGGTGTTGCGCACGCTCCGGACGGCCGCGGCGATCGGGCCGTACGTCGAGCCCCAGCCGAGGACCAGGACGTCCGCCTCGCCGCTCGGGTCGTCGACCTCGAGGTCGCCGATGGTGTCCGCGATCCGCTCGACCTTGGCGGCCCGCAGCCGGGTCATGAGGTCGTGGTTGTCGGGGTCGTAGGAGATGTTGCCGGTGACGTCGGCCTTCTCGATGCCGCCGACGCGGTGCTCGAGGCCCGGGGTGCCCGGGACGGCCCAGGGCCGGGCCAGCGTCGTCTCGTCGCGCAGGAACGGGTGGAAGACGGGCGTGCCGTCGGCGGCGGTGGCGTTGGGCTCGGTGGCGAACTGCACCGTGAGGTCGGGCAGGTCCTCGACCTGCGGGACGGCCCACGGCTCGGACCCGTTGGCGAGGTAGCCGTCGGACAGCACGAACACCGGCGTGCGGTAGGTCGTCGCGATGCGGACGGCCTCGAGCGCGGCCGGGAAGCAGTCCGCGGGGGACTGCGGCGCGACGATCGGCACCGGCGACTCGCCGTTGCGGCCGAACATCGCCTGCAGCAGGTCGGACTGCTCGGTCTTGGTGGGCAGGCCGGTCGACGGGCCGCCGCGCTGGACGTCGACGATCACCAGCGGCAGCTCGAGGCTGACGCCGAGGCCGATCGTCTCGGACTTGAGCGCGACACCGGGGCCCGAGGTCGTCGTGACGCCGATGGCCCCGCCGAAGCTCGCTCCGAGCGCGGCCCCGATGCCCGCGATCTCGTCCTCGCACTGCATCGTCGTGACGCCGTACCGCTTGAGCCCGCTGAGGGTGTGCAGGATGTCCGAGGCGGGCGTGATGGGGTACGAGCCGAGGACGAGCGGTATGCCGGCCCGGTGCGCCGCGGTCGTGAGGCCGAGTGCGAGGGCGAGGTTGCCGGTGATGTTGCGGTAGGTGCCCGGCCGCATCTTCGCCGGGGCGATCTCGTAGGAGACGGCGAAGTCCTCGGTGGTCTCCCCGTAGTTGAGACCGGCCTTGAGCGCTGCGAGGTTGGCGGCGAGGATCTCCGGCTTGCTGCCGAACTTCTTCTCCAGGAACGACTCCGTGCCGCTCGTGGGGCGGTGGTACATCCACGACAGCAGCCCGAGCGCGAACATGTTCTTCGCGCGCTCCTTGTCCTTACGGGACAGGCCGTCGAACTCGGCCAGCGCCTCCACCGTGATGCTCGTGAGCGCGACCGGGTGGACGTGCCACGACTCGAGGCTGCCGTCCTCCAGCGGGTTGGTGGCGTAGCCGACCTTGCCGAGGTTGCGCTTGGTGAACTCGTCGGTGTTGGCGATGATCGTGGCGCCGCGGGGCAGGTCGCGCAGGTTGGCCTTGAGCGCCGCGGGGTTCATCGCGACGAGGACGTCGGGGGCGTCGCCCGGCGTCAGCACGTCGTGGTCGGCGAAGTGCAGCTGGAAGCTCGAGACACCGGGCAGGGTGCCCTGGGGCGCACGGATCTCGGCCGGGAAGTTGGGGAGGGTCGACAGGTCGTTGCCGAGGGCGGCGGTCTCGCTCGTGAACCGGTCCCCCGTCAGCTGCATGCCGTCGCCCGAGTCCCCAGCGAACCGAATGACCACCCGGTCGAGCTGCTGGACGGACTTGCTGCTCATCTGCGTTTCCGCCACCTGTTCTCCATGTCGTTCCCGCCGGCGCGGGCGTTCTTCCATGGTAGATCGGGCACGGAGGAGGGCAGGTGGCCACCCGCCCCTCGGACGCGGGCGGGTGGCGGCCCCGGTCAGGCCGTGACGGTGATCTCGTGGATCTCGTCGTACGGGTGCCCGGCGCGCTCGTGGATCCGCTGGATCGCCTCGGCGTCGGGCCCCTCGGACAGGCAGAACACGTGGCCGGTGCTCGGGTCGCCCCACGCCTGCTTGAAGTCCACGCCCTCCTCGCCCTGGATCGCGAGGTCGGCTCGGTGCGCCTCGAGCAGGGCCTCCGCGGTGACTCCCTGCATGTTCGTGTGGACGTCCATGAACTGGGCCATGAGCGGCTCCTTCCGGCTGGGTCCCCTGAGGCCCAGGACGCTACGCCGGGCGAGCGCCGACCGGATCCGTCACAGGGGTGGTTCGTCCGAGGCCTCGAGCTGGGCCCCCCAGTGGTCCCAGAGGTCGCGAAGGCGTGACTGGTGCGCCTCGCCCGCGAGGACCCGCGCGACGGTGCCGCCCCGCTCGAGGACGTAGACGTCGGCGCTGGGGACGTCGGGTGCCCCCGTCGGCCGCCACCCCAGCGCGGTGACCGTGTCGACGACCCTGGCGCCCCCGAGCACTCCCGGCTGCGAGCGCGCCGACGGCCCGAGCCGGAGCTCCTCCACGAGGGCCGGCCGCCCGTCGACGCAGGCCGTCGTGGTGCACCGCAGGTCGCCGCCGGCCTCGCCGGAGCGCCCGAGCGCGACCGTGTCGCGCAGCAGCAGCCGGCCGCCCGCCGCGACGTCGACGTCGAGGGTGCGGGTGACGACGGCGCCGCCCGAGACCACGAGCGGCTCGCCGGCCCAGGTGAGCGTCCCGCCCGGAGCGACGGTGAGCCGGACGTCGACCCGGCACGCCCTGCCGCGGCCGTGGTACGCCACCGTACCGGCCACGTCGCGCAGGTCCAGCCAAGTGCCGGTCCCCACCTCGACGTCGAGCCGGACCTCGTCGCCGCCCAGCAGCGTCGCCGTCGTCGCCACCAGCGCCACCTCGGCGCGGCAGCCGGTCACCCGCACGACCCGGGGCGCGAGCAGGCCGGTGGCGAGGTCGAGCCGCGCCCGCCCTGCGTCGAGTGCCACCGCGACCCGGGTGCGCCGCGGCGTCACCCGTGCGACCGGCCCCGGGTCTCCGTCCCCGACGGCAGGGCCGACCTCAGTGGGTGTGCGCGGTGCCATCGGCGTGGGAGTGCGGTGCCATCGGCCCGGGGTCGACGGGCGTGTGGGCGCCCGAGCGGTGGTGGTCGAGCAGGTGCAGCAGCCACGACCGCAGCTCGGCGACGGAGGCCGGGTCGTGCCGGGACAGGGCGATGACCGGGCGCCCGCCACGGGCCTCGCGACCCTGCTCGGCCATGAGCGCCGCGTCGACGCCGACGTGGGGTGCGAGGTCGGTCTTGTTGACCACGAGCAGGTCCGCGCGGGCGATGCCGGGACCGCCCTTGCGCACGACGTCGCCCCCGCCCGCGACGTCGAGGACGAACACCTGGGCGTCGACGAGGGCCGGCGAGAACGTCGCCGTGAGGTTGTCCCCGCCCGACTCGACGAGCACCATGTCGAGGGGCGCGAAGTCGGCCTCGAGGTCCTCGACCGCCAGCAGGTTCGCCGTGACGTCGTCGCGGATCGCGGTGTGCGGGCAGGCCCCGGTCTCGACCGCGCGGATCCGCTCGGGGTCCAGCACGCCGGCCGCGCGGAGCATCCGCGCGTCCTCGTCGGTGTAGATGTCGTTGGTGACGACGCCGATCTGCAGCTCGCCGGCCAGCTCGCGGCAGACCATCGCGATCAGGCTCGACTTGCCGGTTCCGACGGGGCCGGCGACGCCGAGGCGGAACGAGCGGGAGCTCTCAGGCACGGAACAACCTCCGGGGTGCGGAGCCGTGGCGGTGCTGCCAGGACTCGAGGAGCGGGGCGGAGCCGACGGGTATGTCGGCCGGCTCGGTGAGGTGCGCGACCCCGGCGACGAGGGCCTCGACGGCAGGCCCGGCGGCCAGCAGCCACTCGGTCGTCTCCGCCGGGTCGAGGGGGCACAGCTTGAGGGCTGCGCTGCACAGCGACTGGACGTCGTCGTACGCCACGAGCCGGGCCGTGCGCGCGCCGTCCAGTCCGCCGGCGGCCGCCATGGCGCCGACCGCCACCGGCCGGGACGGTTGCGCCAGCGGGGTCAGGGCGGTGCACGCGGCGCTGCCCGGCCACAGCCGCCTGCAGAGCCTGCGCTGGCCGCGACCGACGGCGCGGCTGGCCTCCCGCGCGACCTCGCTCGGGGTGCGCGCGGCCCAGGCCTCCTCGACGTCACCCAGCGGCAGGCCGGCCAGGACGCGGTGCCGGGCCACGACGGCGGCGCCCGCCTCCACCGCGACGACCGTCGCGAGGCGCGTCGCCACCAGGTCGGGCACGTCGGCCGGGTCGAGACCACCGAGCAGGGCCGGCTCGAGGCCGGAGGACTGGGTGTGCGCGCCGACGGGCAGCCGGCCGTCGGCCAGCATCATCGCCGCGAACTCGGGATGGGGGAGCACGGTCGCGGGCACCCTCAGAAGAGCGAGTAGCGCTGGGCGAGCGGCAGCTCGGTCGCCGGCGCCGGCTCGACGAGCTCGCCCTCGACCCGGATCGCGAACGACTCGGGGTCGACCTCGATCCGGGGCGTCGCGTCGTTGTTGACCATGTCGGCCTTGGTGACGTCCCGGGTCGGACGCACGGCCTCGAGCCGCCGCCGCAGGCCGAGCCGGTCCGCCAGGCCGTCCTCGAGTGCGGCAGGCGCCACGAACGTGACCGAGCGGTCCGCGCCCGCGCCGCCCTCGGCGACCAGGGCCGGGCGCATGAGCACCGGCTGCGGCGTGGGGATGGACGCGTTCGGGTCGCCCAGCGCGGCATACACGATCGCGCCGCCCTTGACGACGACGTCGGGACGCCACCCGAAGAACTTCGGGTCCCACAGGACGAGGTCGGCCAGCTTGCCCGGCTCGACCGACCCGACGAGGTGGTCGATGCCGTGCGCGACCGCCGGGTTGATCGTGTACTTCGCGACGTACCGGCGGGCGCGCTCGTTGTCCGCTGGGAGGGTGCCGCCGAGCGCGCCGATCCGGTGCTTCATGACGTGGGCGACCTGCCACGTGCGGGTGACGACCTCGCCGATCCGACCCATGGCCTGCGCGTCCGAGCTCGTCATCGACAGGGCGCCGAGGTCGTGCAGGACGTCCTCGGCGGCGATGGTCGTCGCGCGGATCCGGCTCTCGGCGAACGCGAGGTCCTCCGGGACGGCCGGGTTGAGGTGGTGGCAGACCATGAGCATGTCGAGGTGCTCGGCGACGGTGTTGACGGTGTGCGGCAGCGTCGGGTTGGTCGAGCCCGGCAGGACGTTGGGCAGCGACGCGACGGTGATGATGTCCGGCGCGTGGCCGCCGCCGGCGCCCTCGGTGTGGAACGCGTGGATGCCACGCCCGCCGATCGCGCGGATGGTCGAGTCGACGTACCCCGCCTCGTTGAGGCTGTCGCTGTGCAGCGTCACCTGCAGGCCCCAGCGGTCGGCCGCGCGCAGGGCCGCGTCGATGGCCGCCGGGGTGCTGCCCCAGTCCTCGTGCACCTTGTATGCCGCCGCGCCGGCGAGGGCCTGCTCGGCCAATCCGGCTTCGCTGACCGTGTTGCCCTTGGCCATGAGCAGCACGTTGACGGGCAGGTGGTCCAGGCCGCGGTGGACGCCCGCGAGGTGCCACGGACCGGGCGTCACGGTCGTGGCCTTGGAGCCCTCGGACGGGCCGGTGCCGCCACCGCCGAGGGTCGTCAGCCCGGCAGCCAGCGCCTCGTGCACCTGGCTCGTCGACAGGAAGTGCACGTGCAGGTCGATGCCGCCCGCGGTGAGGATGCGGCCCTCGCCGGAGATGACGTCGGTGCCGGGCCCGATCTCGAGGTCGGGGTGAACGCCGTCGGCGACGTCGGGGTTGCCGGCCCGGCCGAGCGCGACGATGCGGCCGTCGCGGATCCCGACGTCGGCCTTGACGACGCCCCAGTGGTCGAGGACGACCGCGTTGGTGACGACCGTGTCCAGGGCGCCCTCGGCGCTCGTGCGGGTGCCCTGCGCCATCGACTCGCGGATCGACTTGCCGCCGCCGAAGACGGCCTCCTCGCCGCCGATGGTGAGGTCGTCCTCGACCTCGACCCACAGGTCGGTGTCGCCGAGGCGCACCTGGTCCCCGGTCGTGGGGCCGTACAAGGCGGCATACCGCTCGCGGTCGATCTCAGCCATCGAGGGCTCCGTCGCCGTCGCGCACCTGCAGGCCGGGGACGCGGCGGCGCCCCTTCAACGCCACCGCGTCCACCTCCCGGCTGACGCCGGGCTCGAACCGCACGGATGTGCCGCTCGGGATGTCGAGGCGGAACCCGTGGGCCGCCTCGCGGTCGAAGCCCAGCGCCGGGTTGGCGTCGGGCAGGTGCAGGTGGGAGCCGACCTGGATGGGCCGGTCCCCGGTGTTGACGAGGACGAGGGTGATCCGCTCCGCGTCGGTGCGGTCGCCGTTGAGGGTCACGGTGCCGGGCCGGACGCGGACCGCCCCCGGGCCGGTGCTGCTGGTGGCCATCGCTGCTCCTCAGGCGATCGGGTGGTGGAGGGTGACGAGCTTGCGGCCGTCGGGGAACGTCGCCTCGACCTGCACGTCGGGGAGCATCTCGGGCACGCCCTCCATGACCTGCTCACGGGTGAGCACCGTGCGACCCTGCTCCATGAGGTCGGCGACCAGGGCGCCCTCCCGGGCGCGTTCGAGGACCCAGGTGGACAGCAGCGCCACGGCCTCGGGGTGGTTGAGCCGCACCCCGCGGGCGAGCCGGTCGCGCGCGACCATGCCGGCCACGGACAGCAGCAGCTTCTCGGTGTCGGCGGGCGACAGGTGCATCGGCGGCCTCCTGGGGGGTGGGGCGGGCCCGGCGAGCGGGTGCGTGGCCAGTAGACCAAGCCCGTGTTTCGCGCGCATTTCGTCATCAGGGCGTGGGAACACGCGTGGCCCGAGCGGGTTCGAGCGGGTTCGGCCCCAAGCCCGGCCGCGAGGCCCGAAGTCCCAGACTTCGGGGGGCGGGCGTGCCGGGGGTTGGATCGGTGGACGACCGGTAGCGGAGGCGCACCGGCACCGCCACACTGTGCGCATGCTGCGGCTCGACGACCTCTGGGTCTGGGACTCCTGGGTGGCCGACGACGGCGACCTCTACCACCTCTTCTTCCTCCAGGCGCCGAGGTCGCTCGGCGACCCGGCCAAGCGCCACACCGCGGCCCGGGTCGGGCACGCCACCTCGCGGGACCTGGTCACCTGGGACTACCTCGGCGAGTGCCTCGGCCCCGCCGACACCGGCTTCGACGACCTGGCGATCTGGACCGGGTCGGTGGTGCGCGACGGCGACCGGTGGCGGATGTTCTACACGGCGATCTCGACCGCAGGGCACCACGTCTACGACCAGCGCGTCGGCTCGGCGGCGTCCGAGGACCTGCACCACTGGACCAGGGTCTCCGACCAGCCGTCCGTGCGCGTCGACGGCACCTGGTACAAGAACCTCGCGAACACCCCGGCCCCGACCGAGGGCCCGGACCTCGAGGGGTCGAGCGAGACCTGGCGTGACCCGCTCGTCCTGCCCGACCCCGGTGGCGAGGGCTGGCACATGCTGATCACCGCCAGGGGAGTCGGCGCGGGCCGCAACGACGACGGCGTCGTGGGGCACGCCACCAGCACCGACCTCGAGCACTGGACCCTCGGGCCCCCGCTCAGCGAGACCGGCACCGGGTTCGGCCAGCTCGAGGTGCTCCAGGTCAAGCAGCTCGACGGCCGCTGGGTCCTCGTCTTCACCTGCCACCCGCAGGAGATGACCCCCGAGCGCATCGCCCGGACCGGCGAGTTCTGCACCTGGTCGGTGCCCGGCCCCGGCCCGCTCGGGCCGTGGGACGTCGACGCCGCCCGGCCGTTCACCGCCGAGCCCGACCTCTTCGCGGCACCACTGGTCCAGCAGCGGGACGGCTCGTGGGTGCTCATCGGCTTCCGCAACCTCGAGCCGAAGGGTCTCGACGGGTTCGAGATCATCGACCCGATGCCCGTGACGCTCGACGCCGAGGGCTACCTCGTCACCCGCTGAGGGACCCGTCCACCGCCGTCGGACACCCGGAGGGAGAAACGACGCGTCCCTCGGCGCTGCGTACGCAATTCAGTTGCGCAGCAAAGGAATTCCAGTGGACGACCATGGTGTCAAAATTCGAACAGGTGTACGATTGGGGCATGTCGCCCACCCCTCTCGCACTGGCCCGGGACACCCGGGAGCGGGAGCTGTGGGCGCGCACGGCGCAGGTGGCGGGCCGGCTCAACCGGGCGCAGGCGGAGCTGGTCGAGGTCGCCCGCGAGCTCATCGAGGACCGGCACTGGGGTGATGGTGGGTTCCGGTCGCCGGAGCACTACCTCGTGGTGCGGGCCGGCCTCTCGCCGGAGCACGCGGCCGATGTGGTGCGCGTCGCGCGTCGCCGCGAGGAGCTGCCGGCCGCGGTGCGGGCCCTGGACGCGGGTGAGCTGTCGCTGGACCAGGTCGCCGTCGTGGCCCGGCGGGTCCCGTCCACGCACCAGGAGCAGATGACCCGGCTGGCGCGGCACGCGACGGTGCCGCATCTGCGCCGGATGTGCGCACGCCACGTGTTCGACCAGGGCGGCGGGACGCCGGCGGGGGCGCCGGGCCAGCCGGTCGAGGCGCCGGGCCAGCCGGTCGACGGTCGGCCCACGATGGTCCGTGACTCGCTGGCCGGGCAGTCGGCACCGGAGCGTCGTGCCTGCGACAAGCCGGAGCTCGCCATGCACTACGACGCCGACGGCCGGTTCCACCTGCGGTACTCGGCTCCCGCCACGGTCGGTGCGCTGGTCGAGCAGGCCATCAAGGAGGCCAAGGACGCTCTCGTCACCGCGAACCGCGACACCGCGCATGGCGGCGACGCGGACGAGAAGCGCGCTGGCAGCGCTGCCGAGGGCGCGGGTTGTGGAGCAGCCAGCACGGGTCGCCCGACCTATGCGGACGCGCTGGAGGAGCTGGCGAACCGGTCGCTGGCCTCGATCGCCTCGACCAGCCGGGCGTCGCACTACCGGGTCTACCTGCACCTGTCGACCGACGGCGCCTGGGTCAACGGCGGTCACGCCATCCCGCTGCGGCTGCTGGGCCGGTTCGTCAGCGACGGCGTGGTCCAGCCGGTGTGGGAGACCGAGGGCCGACCCGTCTCGGTGGGCCGCGGCATGCGGATCCTGCCCGAGCGGACACGCCGGCTGGTCGAGGACCGCGACCGCGGGCTGCCGGTTTCCCGGGTGCGGGGCCACCCGGTTCGTCGAGGTCCACCACCTGCAGGCCTGGTCCGACGGGGGCGCCACCGACGAGGACAACCAGGCCAGCCTCTGCCCACACCACCACGACGCCCTCGACCGGGGCGACTTCACCCTGACCGGTGACCCGACCAGGCCCGACGGGCTCGTCGCCACCAACCGGTACGGCCTACGCATCCGGCCACCGCGCCCCGTCGACACCACACCGCCACCCGGCGGCGACCCACCCGTCCCGCTGGACGCCTACCAGCCCCCGACCGGTGAAGACGTGCGCTGGCAGGACCTCGACATCGTCCCCGACGCCATGCTCCGGTCCCGCTGA
Organism: Pedococcus sp. NPDC057267; assembly: GCF_042668795.1. NCBI lineage: Bacteria > Bacillati > Actinomycetota > Actinomycetes > Micrococcales > Intrasporangiaceae > Pedococcus > Pedococcus sp. NPDC057267. The sequence continues at coordinate 74,970 of NZ_JBHUYG010000004.1, forward strand.
GCTCCGGTCGCGCTCACCGACGACCCCGGCGGAAACGACGGGCAGGCGCAGGCCCCGGCGGCATACCCTCCAGCCATGCTCGTGCGCCGTGAGACCACCGCCGACCACGACGTCGTCCACGCGCTGCACCGCGACGCCTTCGCCCACGGCCCCACGGAGGACGGGCGTCCGGCGAGCGACGGCGCGGCCGAGGCCCGGCTCGTCGACGAGCTGCGGGCCGACGGCCACCTGCTCAACGCGATGACGTTCGTCGCCGAGCGCGACGGCGTCGTCGTCGGGCACGTCGCCATGAGCGCCGCCACGGTGGACGGGCGCGCCGGCGAGCTCGTGGCGCTCGGCCCGCTCGGCGTCCTGCCCGAGCACCAGCGCACCGGGGTCGGCTCGGCGCTCGTGCACGCCGCGCTCGGGGCGGCCGACGCCCTCGACGTCCGCGGGGTCGTCCTGCTCGGGCATCCCGAGTACTACCCGCGGTTCGGGTTCGGGCCGGCCGTCGAGCACGGCATCACGCCGCCGCACGACTGGGGGCCGCGGTTCTTCCTGCTGCGGCGGCTGACCGCCTGGGGCGACGGGATCCGTGGCGCCTTCCGGTACGCCGACCCGTTCGAGCGGGTCGACTGAGCAGCGGTCCTTCCAGCGAGGCCGGCCCGCGTCAGTTGGGGTTCCAGCCGTGCTCGGCCTCGCGCGGCGCCAGCCCGAGTCCCTGCGTCAGGGCGGTCTCACGCCGCACCATGCGCAACCCGAGCCGCAACCGCGCGCACGTGTCCGGCGCGGCCAGCAGCTGCTGGCGCTCGGTCAGGCCGAGCGAGGCCGCCGTCCCCACCGCGTACGAGAGCTCCGTGGGGTCGTCGGGCCAGTCCAGCTCCCGCGCACCGAGCGCGCGGGCGAAGGCGTCGAGCGCGTCGCGCACCGACTCCGCCAGGTCGGCCGCCTCCGCCGGGTCCCCGGTCTCCTCGCCGAGCCACGAGACCTCGCCCGTGAGGTATGCCGTGCCGGCCTCGGTCGCGACCCGGTCCAGGTGGAAGCGTCGACGGCCCTCGCCGAGGACGAGGAACCGGCCGTCCCCGACCGCGGCGGCGCCGCTCACCCTGGCCACGCAGCCGATCTCGTGCAGGTCGCGGGCGGCGTCGGCGCCGACCTCGTGGCCGTGGCGGATGGCGACCACGCCGAAGTCGGGCTGGTCGGCACCGGCGACGAGGTCCTGGAGCATCGCGATGTACCGCGGCTCGAAGACCTGCAGGGGGAGCTCGGCACCGGGCACCAGCACCGTGCCGAGCGGGAACAGCGGGAGCCGCGGCATGGGTACACGGTAAGCGCCCGCGGTCGGCACCGACACCCACGGGCAGGGGGCTACTAGGCTGCCAGCGTGTCGCCCTACGTCGTCGTCGCCGCCGTGGTCGTGGTCGGCCTGCTGCTCTTCGTCGCGGCGATGTCGGCCCGTGCGCTGCTGGCGCCGAAGGCCCCGACCCGCGCGAAGCTCACGACGTACGAGTCCGGCGTCGACCCGGTCGGCCAGGGCTGGGCGCAGACCCAGGTGCGGTACTTCGTCTACGCGTTCCTCTACGTCATCTTCGCGGTCGACGCCGTCTACCTGTTCCCGTGGGCCCTGGTCGTGCGCTCGGCCCACCTCGGGGCCGCCTCGCTCGTCGAGATCGCCGTCTTCGTCGGCGTCCTGCTCGTCGGACTCGTGCACGCGGCGCGACGCGGCCTGCTGAGGTGGCTGTGATGGCCCCGGTCGACCTCCCGCTGCCGCGTGTCGGCGCCGCCCAGGACGTGGCCCCGACCCCCGTCAAGGTCGTCCTCAACTGGGGCAGGCGCTACTCGCTCTGGGTCTTCAACTTCGGGCTGGCGTGCTGCGCGATCGAGTTCATCGCCGCCTCGATGGCCCGGCACGACTTCATCCGGCTCGGCGTCATCCCGTTCGCGCCGGGGCCGCGCCAGGCCGACCTCATGGTCGTCAGCGGCACCGTGACGGACAAGATGGCACCCGCCGTCCGGCGCCTCTACGACCAGATGCCCGAGCCGAAGTACGTCATCTCGTTCGGGGCCTGCTCCAACTCCGGTGGTCCGTACTGGGACTCCTACAGCGTCACCAAGGGCGTCGACACGATCCTGCCCGTCGACGTCTACGTCCCCGGCTGCCCGCCGCGGCCCGAGGCGCTCCTGCAGGGGATCCTGCGGCTGCAGGAGCAGATCGGGCAGGAGTCGTTGTCCACCAAGGGGATCCGCGCCAAGTACGCCCGGCACCGCACGGCCGCCGCGGGTGAGGTGACCCGTGGCCTGGTCGCGCCCCCGACGCCCGCCGCCGACGGTGCCGCGGGGGAGCAGCCGTGAGCGACCCGGCGACCGTGGACCGGGTCGAGGTGCCGTCCGGCGACTGGGTCGCCGCGGTCACCGCGGCCCGCGACGAGGGCTACGCCTTCTTCGACTGGCTGACCGCCGTCGACCAGACGGATGCCGCCGAGGACCCCGGGTTCGACGTCGTCTGCCACCTGCTCGATCCCTCCACGCCGCGGGCGTTGCGCCGGCGGCTGCTGCGTACGCGCGTGGCCGAGGGATCGGCGCTCGCGAGCCTGACGCCCGTCTTCCGGGGGGCGGCCTGGCACGAGCGCGAGACCCACGAGATGTTCGGGCTCGACTTCGACGGCTTCGACGACGGCACCGGCCTCGGCCTGCGCCCGCTGCTGCTGCCCGACGGGTTCGAGGGGACGCCGCTGCGCAAGTCGTTCGTGCTCGCCGCCCGGGCGTCCAAGGCCTGGCCGGGGGCCAAGGAGCCCGGCGAGTCCGAGCACGCCCGGCCGACCGGCCGCCGGCGGGTGAGCGCCCCCGGCGTCCCCGACCCCGAGTGGGGACCCCGGTGACCGCCCTCGAGGTCGCGCTGCGCGCGGTCGGCGTCCTCGCAGCCTTCCTCGTCCTGCCGCTGCTCGTGGGTCAGGCGGAGCACAAGGTGATGGCACACATGCAGGGCCGGCTCGGCCCGATGTATGCCGGGGGCTTCCACGGGTGGGCCCAGCTGGTCGCCGACGGGGTCAAGTTCGTGCAGAAGGAGGACATCACCCCGGCTGCCGCCGACCGCCGCGTCTTCCGGTTCGCCCCGGCCGTCGCGCTCGTCCCCTACCTCGTCGCGCTCGCGGTCATCCCGCTGTCGCCGTCCGTCGTCGCGGCCGACGTCCCGGCGTCCGCAGTCTTCGTCCTCGCCGTCACGGCCGTCGGCATCCTCGGCACGCTCATGGCCGGCTGGGCCAGCGCCAACAAGTACTCGCTGCTGGGCGGCATGCGTGCCGCCGCTCAGCTGCTGTCCTACGAGCTGCCGATGGTCCTCGCCGTCGCCTCGGTGTGCCTGGCGGCGGGGTCCCTGTCACTCGGCGGGATCGCCGCAGCCTGGCGGCCGGCGTGGCTGCTGTGGCAGCTGCCCGGTGCCGTCGTGTTCCTCGTCGCCGCCGTGGCCGAGCTGCAGCGGCCGCCGTTCGACATGCCGGTGGCCGACTCCGAGATCGTGTTCGGGGCGTACACCGAGTACACCGGGCTGCGGTTCGCGTTCTTCCTGCTGGCCGAGTACGCCGGGATCGTGGTGATGTCGCTGCTGTTCGCGGTGCTCTACCTCGGCGGCTGGCACGGCCTGTTCTCCGCCCAGCTCGGCTGGGTGTGGACCATGCTCAAGGGGCTGGTCGTGGCCGTCGTCGTCATCTGGTTCCGGGTCGCGTGGCCGCGCCTGCGCGAGGACCAGCTGCAGCGGCTGGCCTGGCTCGTGCTGGTGCCGCTGGCCCTGGCCCAGCTCGCGATCACCGGCGTCTGGGTGGTGGTGACCTCGTGAGCCCGTCCGCACGCAGGCCGGGCGGCACTGGCATACCCGGCATCCTCAAGGGGCTCGCCACGACGGCGCGGACGCTCGCGACCCCGACCCACACCGCCGAGTACCCCGACGTGCCGCCCACGCTGCCGCCGCGCTCCCGCGGGGTCATCGCTCTGCTCGAGGAGAACTGCACCTCCTGCATGCTGTGCGCTCGCGAGTGCCCCGACTGGTGCATCTACATCGACTCGCACAAGGAGACGGTCCCGGCGGCGACGCCCGGCGGCCGCGAGCGGCAGCGCAACGTGCTCGACCGGTTCGCGATCGACTTCAGCCTCTGCATGTACTGCGGGATCTGCATCGAGGTGTGCCCGTTCGACGCGCTGCACTGGAGCCCGGAGTTCGAGTACGCCGAGCTCGACATCCGCGACCTGCTGCACGAGAAGGACCGGCTCGGGCAGTGGATGCCGACCGTGCCCCCGCCGCCCGCGCTCGACGAGCACTCGGCCGAGCCGGCGGAGGTTGCCGCCAGCCAGAAGCCGGCCCGTGGTGCGTCCAGGCTGGTGCCTCGCGAGCGGCCCGCCCGGGTCCGACCGGCACGCGTCGGCGACGACTCGCCCTCGGGCGCGGCCGGTGCGACCCCCCGCGAGGCCGCCGCTGCCGAGGCGCAGGCCGCCCCGCCCGCCCCGGACGGGGCAGGCGGGGACGAGGCAGGCGGGGACGAGGCATGACCGGTCTCGACGTCGCGTTCGCCGCGGTCGGCATGCTCGCCGCCGCGAGCGGGCTGCTGGCCGTGACCACCCGGCACGTCGTGCACGCCGCCCTGTGGCTGGTCGTCTGCCTCGGGTCGGTCGCGGGCTGCTACCTCGTCCTCGGTGCCGAGTTCGTCGCGCTGGTGCAGCTGCTCGTGTACGTCGGCGCCATCGTGGTGCTCGTCCTCTTCGCACTCATGCTGACCCGTGCGCCGATCGGCCCCAACCGCGAGGTGTCGACGAGCCGGCTGCACCGCGCCTTGGCTGCCGTCCTCGGCGCCGCCGTCACCGCGCTCCTCGGCGCCGCGCTCCTCCCGCTGGCCGGACCGGCGCGGCCGCGGGTCGAGACGCCGAGCGACCGGCTCGCGGGACAGGTCTTCGGCACGTGGGTGTGGCCGTTCGAGCTGCTGTCGCTGCTGCTGCTCGTCGCCCTCGTGGGCGCACTCGCCGTGTCGCGGATGGTCGCCCCCGAGCCCGAGACGCCGGTCGTGGCCGCCGACGAGCCGCAGGACGCGGCCGTGGACGCGGGGGAGCGGGCATGATCCACCTCGCCGGGCCGTACCTGCTGGCCGCCGTCCTCGCCGGCCTCGGCACCTACGGCATCCTGGCCCGCCGCAACGCCGTCCTCGTCCTCATCGGCGTCGAGCTGGTCCTCAACGCCGCCACCGTGCTGCTCGTCTCCGTGGCGGCGTCCGGCGACGAGCGCTGGAACGCCGGCTCGGTGCTCACGCTGTTCGTCATCACCATCGCCGCGGCCGAGGTCTGCGTGGCGCTCGCGGTGGTGCTGGCCGTCTTCCGCCTGCGCGGCGACGTCGACCTCGAGGCGGACCGCTCGTGAGCGCCGCAGCGGCCCGGCTGGTCGTCCTCGTCCCGGCCGCCGCCGCGCTGGTGGGCCTTCTGGTCGCGCGCCGGCCCCGCCCGCACATCCCGCGGGCGGTCGCCACGGTCGGCTCCCTGCTCACCCTCCTCGTGGCCCTCGTCGAGCTGGTCGCCGTCCACTCGGCCGGGCCGGTGCAGGCGCTGCACCTGCTCCCGTCCCTGCAGGCGGGTGAGCTGCGGATCCCGTTGCAGCTGCAGGCGACCGACGCACCCGCCCTGGTCGCCGTGGTGGTCGCGGTGGTCGGCTGGGCGGTGCAGGCCTTCGCCGGCTGGTACCTGCGCGACGACGACCGCTACGGCACCTTCGCCGCGACCGTCTCCCTGTTCTGCGCGGGCATGCTGCTCACCGTCCAGTCCGCCGACCTGGTCCTGACACTCGTCGGCTGGGAGGTCATGGGCTGGTGCTCCTACCTGCTCATCGGGCACTGGAGCCGCAAGGAGTCCGCGCGCCGGGCCGCGCTCAAGGCGTTCCTCGTCACCCGGCTCGCCGACGTCGGGTTCGTCCTCGGGGTGGTGCTGCTCGCCTCGGACGCCGGCACGACGGCATACCGGGAGGTGCTCGCGGGGGCGCCCGGGACGCTGTCGAAGGTCGGCATCGCCCTCCTCGTGGTGGGCGTGCTCGGCAAGTCCGGCATGGTGCCGTTCCACGACTGGCTCCCCGACGCGATGGAGGGCCCCACGCCCGCGTCGGCGCTCATCCACGCGGCGACCATGGTCGCCGCGGGCACGTTCGTCCTGGCACAGCTGTTCGACGTCCTCGTCGCCAGCGGCGGTGCGCGCTGGCTGCTCGCGGTGAGCACCGCCGTGACGATGGTGTATGCCGCGGTGCTGGCCTTCGGCCAGTCCGACCTCAAGCGGCTGCTCGCGTACTCCACGCTCTCGCAGGTCGCCCTGATGCTCTCGGCGCTGGCGGTGGCGCCGCGGGCGGAAGGCCCCGGCGCCGGTGTCCTGCACCTGTACTCGCACGCGTTCTTCAAGGCGCTGCTGTTCCTCGCGGTCGGGTGGCTCAGCGTCACCGTCGGCGGGACCGCCGCGAGCGCGCTGCGGGGCAGCCTGCGCGGCCACCTCGTGATCCGCCCGGCCATGTTCGTCGGCCTGCTCTCACTCGCGGGTGTGCCGCCGCTGGTGGGCTTCGTGTCCAAGGAGCACGTGCTCGGCGCGGCCGAGGCCGGTGTCTCCGCCGGGGACGCCCGCGCCTGGCTGGTGCTCCTCGCCGGCATCGTGACGGTGCCGCTGACGGCCGCCTACTGCATGCGCGCCTGGCTCGTGCTCGACGACCTCGCCACGACCGACGTCACCCGGCACGAGGCCGACACGGCCACGCGGCCGGTGCGCACGGCCGTGACCGTCCTCGCGCTGCTGTCCGTGGTGGGCGGGCTCGTCGTGCTCACCCCGCTGCTGGACCTGCGCGGCCACATCGGCTGGCTCGTGGCCCTGCTCAGCGTCCTGCTCATCGTGGGCGCGGCGCTGGCGGTGCGGTCGGTCCCGCTCGTCGACGACCCCGACCCCGCCACCCGCCTGGTCGGCGACCGCCGCCCGCTCTTCGACCGAGGCCTGGGCGTCGACCGCCTCTACGTCGCCGCGGTGGCGACCCCCGTGCTGGCGCTGGCCCGGCTCGTCGTGGTCCTCGACCGGGACGTCGTCGACGCCTACGTCCGCGGCGCCGCGCTGACCGCCCGCTGGTCCGGCCGCGGTGGCCAGCGGGTGCACGACCGCGAGCGCGCCGCGTCCGGGCTGGCCTGGGTCGTGGCCGGGGTCGTCGCCGTCGCCCTCGCGGGGGTGGCGCTGTGGTGATCCTCGTCAGCCTCGTCGTGCCGGCCGCGGTGGCGGTCTGGCTGCTCACCGCCGGGCGCGGGCTCGGCCACCGGGCCGCGAACGCCGTGGCCACCGCCGCCAGCGTCGTCACCCTCGGCGCGGTCCTCTGGGCCGTCATCGTCCGCCCCACCGTCGACCGGGCCTGGGTCCCCTCGCTCGGGCTGCGCTGGCAGCTCGCCGTCGACGGCATCAGCGCGCCCCTGCTCCTGATGACCGCGCTGCTCGGGGTCGGCGTCGTGCTGCACACCCTCGACCGGCCGCCCACCGGGGGCACGACAGGCGCCTTCCACGCCTGCCTCCTGCTGGTGGAGTTCGGGGCCCTCGCGACGTTCTACGCCCGCGACGCCGTCCTGTTCTTCGTCGCCTTCGAGCTGGTGCTCGTGCCGATGTGGGTCCTCATCACCCGGTACGGCGACCCGCACGACGCCCGGGCCCGCGCCGACGCCGGCGGCCGGTTCGTCCTCTACACCGCGTTCGGCTCCACCCTCATGCTCGTCGGGATCCTCGCGCTCGTCGCGAAGGCCGGGACGGCCGACCTGGACGTCCTCGCGCAGGGCGGGCGCACCGGCATACCGGTCGGCACCCAGACCCTCGTCGCCGCGCTGCTCGTCGCCGGGCTGGCCGTCAAGGTGCCGGTCTTCCCGCTCCACACCTGGCTGCCGTCCGCCCACACCACCGCCCCGACCGCCGGGTCGGTGCTGCTCGCCGCGGTGCTGCTCAAGATGGGCACGTACGGCCTGGTGCGCCTGCCGCTCGCCTCCGTGCCGGAGGGCTTCTCCCGCGTCGCTCCGGTGCTGGCCGTGCTCGGCGCGGTCGGCATCCTGTGGGGAGGCCTCGCCTGCCTGGTCGAGCGCGACCTCAAGCGGCTCATCGCGTACTCCTCGGTGGCGCACATGGGCTTCGTCGTCCTCGGCCTGGCCAGCGGCACCCGCACCGGGCTGCAGGCGGCCCTCTTCGCGAACATCGCCCACGGCGTCATCTCGGCCCTGCTCTTCGTCGTCGTCGGCGGCCTCAAGGAGCGCTGGGGCGACGCCGACCTGCGGACCGCCCGTGCCGCCGTCCGCGAGGTCGCGCCGCGGCTCGGGTTCGCGCTCGTCCTCGGGCTCGCCGCCTCGCTCGGGCTGCCCGGCCTCGCCGGGTTCTGGGGCGAGTTCCTCTCCGTGTATGCCGCGTGGTCGCCGGCCGACGACCGGCCCACCGGGCTGTTCCGCGGCCTGGCGGTGGTCGCCGCGTTCGGGACCGTGCTGGCCGCCGCCTACGCCCTCCGCGTCGCGCGGACAGTCTGGGCGGGGGAGCGCCGCGAGCCCTTCATCGAGGACAGCCGCGACAGCGAGTGGGACGTCATCGCGGTCCTCGCGCTGGCCACGGTGCTGCTCGGCGTCCTGCCCGGGCCGCTGCTCGCGCTGACCAGTCCCGCCGTCGCGTCCCTCCTGGGGGCGGCACGATGACCACGCTCGTGTCGGTCGACTGGGCGGTCCTCGGGCCGGTGCTCGCGCCCGCCCTGGGGGCGGTGCTGGTCCTCGTCGTCGACGCGGTCGCGCCGCGGGCCGCCCGGGTCCATGCCGCCCTCGGGCTCCTCGCCCTCGCGGCGGGCGTCGCGCTCACCGTGCCCGGCGCCCTGCAGGGCGGGGCCGCGCCGCTGCGGACCCTCTGCGTCCCGGCCGTCGCGGGCACCTGCCTCTACGAGGCGGGGCCCGTCGCCAGTGCGCTGCAGCTCGCGGCCCTCGTCTCGGCGTTCGTCGTGCTCCTGCTCGCCTGGCCCGGTGTCCCGCGGCCGGACGGGCTACGAGGCGGCCCTGCGGTGCAGGTCTGCCTCGTCCTCACCGCCACGGCCGGTGCGGCAGGCGTGGCGGCCGCCCACGACCTGGGCTCGTGGCTGGTCTGCCTCGAGCTCGCCACCCTGCCGGTGGTCGCGCTCGTCGCGCTCCGGGGCACCGACGCCGCCGGGCGTGGGGCGCTCGCGCTGTTGACGACGTCGCTGGTGTCGTTCGCGGTGGTCGTCCTCGGCGTGGCGCTGTGGCTCGTCGCCACCGGGGAGGCCGTCTTCACCCGGGGCGCCGCGGCCGACGCGCTCGCCGACCCGCACCGGCGGGTCGTGCTGCTCCTCGGCGTGCTCCTGCTCCTCGCCGGGCTCGGCTTCAAGCTCTCCCTCGTGCCGTTCCACGTGTGGACACCGCAGGCGTACACCGGTGGCAGCGAGCCGGTCGCCGCCTTCCTCGCCGCCACGTCCAAGGTGGCCGCCCTCGCTGCCCTCGTCGTGGTGCTCGGCCCGGTCGCGGAGGCGGGCGGCCCCGTCCTCGCCGCGATCGGCGTGGTCGCGGCCGCCTCGATGACCCTCGGCAACGTCCTCGCCCTCGTCCAGGACGACCCGGTGCGGCTGCTCGCCTGGTCCACCGTCGCGCAGGCCGGCTGGGTCGTGCTGCCCCTGTCGGCCCTCTCACGGGGGTCGGCCGCCGCGTCCGCCGGCTACCTGCTGGCCTACGTCGTCGCGACCCTCGTCGCCTTCACCGTCGTCCACGTCGTGTCGTCCGCGCCGCCGGCGCGAGGCGTCGCACGCGACCGGCGGACCCTCGCGGCATACACCGGGCTGCTGCGCTCGCACCCGGTCCTCGGCGGCGCCCTGGGTCTCGCCCTGCTGTCCCTGGCCGGGCTCCCGCCGGGGCTCGTCGGGCTGGTGGCGAAGGTCGTGGCACTGCGGCCCGTCGTCGGGGGTGAGCAGTGGGCGCTCGCGCTCGTGGCCGTGCTCAACGCGGTCCTCGGGATCGCGGTCTACCTGCGCTGGTTCGGGGTGCTGCTGCGCGACCCGGAGACGGGCCCCAGCGCGGCCGTCGTGCGCCGCGTGCCCCGACCGGCACTGGTCGCGCTGCTGCTCTCCGGCGGCCTGCTCGTGGCCACCAGCGTGGCGCCGCAGCTGCTGTTGGGGCTGCTCGACTGACGCTGGGGCGGTTCGGGCCGAGGCTGGGCGTCGGCTGGGAACGCCGCGGGACGACGCGGCGTTGACCGGACATGCACAACCACTTCAACGGGCTGAAGACCGCTGCGCTGTTCGGCGCGATCTTCGCCCTGCTCCTGGCGATCGGCGGCATCATCTCCGCCTCGACCCGCAGCATGTCGTTCCTGTGGATCTTCGCCCTCATCGGTGTCGGCACGACCATCTACGGCTACTGGAACTCCGACAAGCTCGCCATCCGCGCCATGCACGCCTACCCGGTGAGCGAGGCCCAGGCGCCGGCGATGTACCGGATCGTGCGCGAGCTGTCGACGTCCGCCGGCCAGCCGATGCCACGGCTGTTCGTCAGCCCGACCCAGGCGCCCAACGCGTTCGCCACCGGCCGCAACCCCGAGAACGCCGCCGTCTGCTGCACCGAGGGCATCCTCGGCATGCTCGACGAGCGCGAGCTGCGCGGGGTCCTCGGCCACGAGCTGATGCACGTCTACAACCGCGACATCCTCACCGGCTCGGTGGCCGCGGCCATCGCCGGCGTGATCACCTCGGTCGCGCAGATGCTGATGTTCGCGAGCATGTTCGGCGGCGGCAGCAACGACGAGGACCGGCCGAACCCGTTGGTGCTGCTGCTGATGGCGCTGCTCGCCCCGATCGCCGCGATGTTCATCCAGATGGCGATCAGCCGGACGCGCGAGTACGACGCCGACGAGGACGGCGCGAAGCTGACCGGCGACCCGCTGGCCCTGGCCTCGGCGCTGCGCAAGCTCGAGGCCGGTGTGGCCCAGGCGCCGCTGCAGCCGACCCCCGCGCTGCAGAACAGCAGCCACATGATGATCGCCAACCCGTTCCGGCCGCAGGACGTCTCCCGGCTGTTCTCGACCCACCCCCCGATGGCCGAGCGCATCGCCCGGCTCGAGCAGATGGCGTACGGCTTCCGCCAGCGCTGACCCGCTCCCCCGCACCGAGGTGTGTCGCGCGGCCGAGTCCTCCGCGCGGCACACCTCTACGGGGATGGGGGCCTGCGGTGCGCGGGCGGGGTGTGCGGACGAGGGTCGCGGAGGCGGTATGCTTGTCGCCAGTTGCAGTTGCAGTTCCTCGTCTGAGTGGGCCCGCCGGTGTGCGGGCCCTTTGCTTTGAGCGGTCCGTTCCGTGTCGTGGTGGTGTGCGCAGCTGGTGGTTCGCGACTGCGACCACCTCGGCCGACAGAAACGAGAGATCCCATGGCACAGGGAACAGTCAAGTGGTTCAACGCTGAGAAGGGCTTCGGCTTCGTGGAGCAGGACGGCGGCGGCCCCGACGTCTTCGTGCACTACAGCGCCATCGAGTCCAACGGCTACCGGTCCCTCGAGGACGGCCAGCGCGTCGAGTTCGACATCACGCAGGGCCCCAAGGGTCCGCAGGCCGAGAAGGTCCGCGCGATCTGAGCACCCGCAACCGGTGACATCCGCCGAGGCCCCCGACCAGTCCTGGTCGGGGGCCTCGGTCGTTCCGGGGGACCGTTGGGTGCACGTGCAGCCACGACTCCTCAGCGCAGGTGCAGCACCGACATCGTGCGGTTGGCCATGGCGGACTCGCCGAGGGCGTTGGGGTGGACCGGCACGGTGTTGGTGCCGAACAACACCGGCTCGACCCACCGCGTGCCGATCGGCGTGCAGGCGTCGTGCCCGTCCGACGCCGTCGAGAAGTCGACGAACGTCGTGCCCGTCTCGCTCGCGGCCTTTGCGACCACCGCGTTGAGGTGGGCCTGCAGGGCCCGCAGGTACGGGATGTCCCCACGCGCGATCGGCATCTTGGCGTAGCAGCTCGCCACGAACGAGCTGGGCACGATCCACGGGTATCCCAGCACGGCGACGCGGGCGTTCGGTGCCTTGGCGTGCACGTCGGCGAGCGCCTGCCGGACGGCCGGGTAGGTCTTCGCGTCGATGGCGTCGTCGAAGGTGCTGCCGTACAGGTCCCTGCAGGGACTGCCGTAGCCGAGGGTCGCGGCGCCGGCGGAGCCGCAGGCGACGATCGCGCCGATGAACGTGTTGTTGTCGTTGCCGCCGATGGTGAGGGTCACCAGGTCGGTCCCCGGGCCGAGCGCGTCGAGCTGCGGCGCGACCCCCGGGTACTGCGACGAGGAGAAGTCCTTGGTCTGCGCGGCGCCGCAGGTGACGTCGGTGAGCGAGGTCCCGGTTGCCGCCGCGATGACGTGCGGGTAGTTGCTGCTCGAGCGCAGGCACACGGGCGGCGCGGTCGGGTCGGGCGGCCAGACGCCCGAGCCCGCCGAGTAGCTGTCGCCGAGGGCGACGTAGTCGACGCCGGCCGCGCTGGCCGGGGTGGCGACGGCGACGGCGGTGGCGGCGAGGGCCAGTCCCGCCAGGCCGGCGGCGACGCGGTGCAGTCGGTGCAGGGGACGGCGCATGGAACAACTCCCTTGTTGTTACCTCGGGTAAGTTACCTTCGGGTAGCGATGGTTCCCCAGATCCGTCCGCCAGACAACCCCCTCCACCTCCCGGGCCGCCCCGCACTCCCGCCGGGCCACGGCAGGCAGGATGGTTGGATCGCCGTATGCCGTCGTTGACCCGTGCCGAGGCCCGCCTGCGTTCCGAGCTGCTCACCGTCGAGCGGATGGAGGTCGACCTCGACCTCGACCGCGGGCCGGAGACGTTCCACTCCCGGACGCGGATCTCCTTCTCCTGCAGCGACCCCGGCGCCTCGACGTTCGTCGACGTGAAGTCGGTCGAGCTGCGCTCGCTCGTCCTCAACGGGGAGGCCGTCGACGTCGCCACGCTCGACGACGGCCGCGTGCAGCTGCACGGCCTGGCGGCCGAGAACGTCCTGGAGTGCGAGGCGGTCATGGCCTACAGCCGCGACGGGCAGGGCCTGCACCGGGCCGTCGACCCGGCGGACGACCGGCCGTACGTCTACGGCCACCTGTTCCTCGACGCGGCACCGCGCGTCTTCGCCTGCTTCGACCAGCCCGACCTCAAGGCGCCCTACGCCATCACCGTGAAGGCACCGCAGGACTGGACCGTCATCGGCAACGGCGCGGCCACGTCCACGGCGCCCGGGCAGTGGGAGCTCGCCGAGACCAGGCCGCTGGCGACCTACTTCGTCACCGTCTGCGCGGGGCCGTACGCCTCCGTGCGCGCGGAGCACGACGGCATACCGCTGGGCATCCATGCCCGCGCCTCGCTCGCCGACGCGCTCGAGCGCGAGGCACCGCAGATCCTCGAGGTGACCCGACAGGGGTTCGACTACTACCACTCGCTGTTCGGCATCCGGTACCCGTTCGGGGAGTACCACCAGGTCTTCGTCCCCGAGTTCAACGCAGGGGCGATGGAGAACCCGGGCTGCGTCACGTTCCGCGACACGATGATGTTCCGGGGCGCGGCGACCCACGACGAGGTGCTCGCCCGGTCCAACACCGTGACCCACGAGATGGCGCACATGTGGTTCGGCGACCTCGTGACGATGCAGTGGTGGGACGACCTGTGGCTCAACGAGTCGTTCGCCGAGTACATGGCGCACCGCAGCTGCGTCGCCGCGACCGAGTTCACCGACGCCTGGGTCGACTCGACCATGGCGCGCAAGGTGTGGGGGTATGCCGCGGAGCGCACCCCCTCGACGCACCCCGTCGCCGGCGGTGCCGCGCTCGACGCGGCCGCGGCGCTGCAGGACTTCGACGGCATCTCCTACGCCAAGGGTGCCGCCGTCCTGCGACAGCTCATCGAGCACATCGGCGACGACGCGTTCGTGGCCGGCGTCTCGGCATACCTGCGCGAGCACTCCTACGGCAACGGCACCCTCGCGGACTTCATCGGCTCCATCGAGCGCGCCTCCGGCACCGACCTCCAGGACTGGGTGCGGGCGTGGCTGCTCACCGCCGGGGTCGACGTCCTCGCCGTGGACCGGGCCGCCGGGGTCGTCGAGCGGGTCGTCCCGGAGCGGTTCCCGGCCGACCGGCCGCACACCTTCGACGTCGCCGGGTTCGCCGAGGGCGCCGAGGTGTTCCGCGTCGGCGTCACGGTGACCGACGACCGCACCGAGGTCGACGCGCTCCGCGACCTGTCCGACGACGTCCTCGTCCTCCCCAACGCCGCGGACCTGACCTGGGCGACGGTGACCCTCGACCCGGTCAGCGCCTCGCTCGTGCCCGCGCGGCTGGCGACGGTCCCCGACGCGCAGGCGCGGGCCGTCACGTGGGTCGCGCTCCTCGACGGGGTCTGCCTGGGCGCGCTCGACCCGCGCGTCGTCGTCGACACGTTCGGCCGCGCCTGGCCGCACGAGCCGAACGAGTCGGTGCTCAACCGGGTGGCCCTCAACCTCGTCGGCAAGGTCGTCCCGGCGTTCCTGCAGCTGGGGGAGCGCGAGGACGCGACGCGCACCGTGGCCACCGCAGCCGCCGGGGTGCTCGACGCCGCCGAGCCCGGCTCGACCCGCGCCCTCGTCGCCGCCCGCTACCTCGCCCGCACCACCGACGACGAGCAGCGGCTGCGCGCCTGGGCAGAGGGGCGCGAGCGGCCCGCCGGGCTCGAGGACGACTCGGACTTCGGCTGGATCGCCGTGCGCAACCTGGCCGCCCGTGGCCTCGTCGACAGCGACTTCGTGGAGTCGGTGCGGGCCGGAGACGACACCCTGCAGGGCCGGTTGGCCGCGCTGCAGGCCCTCGCGGCCCGGCCGGGTGCCGAGTCCAAGGCCTGGGCCTGGGAGCAGCTCACTGCGAACCGCGAGCGCTCCAACTACGAGCTCAACGCGCTGGCGCAGGGGTTCTGGCAGGCGTCGCAGGACGACGTGCTGCGGCCGTATGCCGAGCGCTACGTCGCCGACGTGCCCGCGATGAGCGCATGGGTGGGGGAGGACGCCCTGGCTCGGGTGGCGACGCTGTCGTTCCCGTGGGTGCTCGTCGAGCCGGCGACCGCGGAGCTCGTCGACGCGGCCCTCGAGCGCGACGACGTCTCGGCCGCGGTGCGCCGCAGCATGGTCGACGCGCGCTCCGAGCTGGGGGAGGCCCTGCGCTCGCGCGCCCGGTTCGCCTGAGGGCTTGGGGACTCCCGGCCCGGCTGGCTGCCCCCGCGAAACGGCAGTTGCTGGCGCGAAACGGGAGTCCACAACTGCCGTCTCGTGCCCGCAACTGCCGTTTCGCACCGCAGAGGTGGTTGCGCTCCGAAACCCTTGTGACTGGTGTTGCTGCAGGTCATCGCGGTGTTCGCCCCTCGCGGATGGCGCGCGAAGGGGTCCGAGCGGAGGTACGCTGTGGTCCTACGAGGTCTCCCCGTGATGTCAGTCGACGCGCGCCTCGTCGACGGAGGTGTCACCCAGGTGGTGCGCGCATGAACAGGCTGCACGAGGGATTCGTACTCGGTGGCCGCTACGAGCTCGGCTCACGGATCGCCTCCGGCGGCATGGCAGACGTGTGGTCGGCGGTGGACCAGGTGCTCCAGCGCGAGGTCGCCGTCAAGGTCATGCGCCCCGACACCGGCCACGAGGAGCTCTTCGCCCTCCGGTTCCGGGACGAGGCCGTCCACTCAGCGTCCCTCATGCACGCCAACATCGTCACCCTCTTCGACTACGGCGAGGAGGACGGGCTGGCCTACCTGGTCATGGAGCTGGTGCCCGGTGAGCCGCTCTCGACGCTGCTGCGGCGCGAGGGGGCGCAGTCCCCGCTCGTCGTGCGCTCCATCATCGGCCAGGTCGCGCTGGCCCTCGGCGTCGCCCACGAGGCGCGCGTCGTCCACCGCGACGTCAAGCCGGCGAACATCATGATGCGTCCCGACGGCATCGCGAAGATCACCGACTTCGGCATCGCCCGCGCCCTCGACGCGGCCGGCCACACCCGCCACGGCGAGATGCTCGGCACCCCCGACTACATCAGCCCCGA
Organism: Pedococcus sp. NPDC057267; assembly: GCF_042668795.1. NCBI lineage: Bacteria > Bacillati > Actinomycetota > Actinomycetes > Micrococcales > Intrasporangiaceae > Pedococcus > Pedococcus sp. NPDC057267. The sequence goes on from NZ_JBHUYG010000004.1 coordinate 91,013, forward strand.
GCAGGCGCTCGGCAAGGCCGCCACCGGTGCCAGCGACCTCTACGCCCTCGGCGTCGTGGCGCACGAGATGCTGTCCGGCCGCAGGCCCTTCGACAAGGGCACGCCGATCGCGACGGCCCTCAGCCACGTGACCGAGCCCCCGCCGCCGCTGCCCGAGGGTGTGCCGGACGACCTCGCCGACCTCGTCTGGCGGCTCCTGGCCAAGGACCCCGCGGACCGTCCCGAGAACGCCCGCGCCGTCGTGGTCGAGCTCGGTCTCGCCGACGACGAGATCACCGGTCTGGCCCTGGGCCTGGCCGCGGAGCTCGACGACCAGGTGGAGACCCCGGACGTCATGCCCGTCACCCAGGCGATGCCCGCGCCCCGCCACAGCGACCCGCGACCCACCCCCGTCGCCGGCGAGGCGCCCACGTCGTGGGTGGACCTGCAGCTCGACCGCCCCGCAGGGCGCCACTCGGCGAGCGCGGTGCTCGCCGGTCCCACGGCGGCGGAGCAGCAGCAGGAGCGCAGCGCCGACGCGGGTGCCGCCGAGCAGGGTGTGGTCCCGCCAGTCGCCGGCGCCGACATGGCGGCGGCCGTCGACGTGGTCAACGTCGTCGACCCCGCCCACGTCGAGGGCCTGGTCAACGGTCCGGCGTCCGCCGACCCCGACGCGACGATCCCCGGCTGAGGCGTCCCGCCCGGCGCCGTGGCGCCGTGGCGCCGTGGCGCCGACCCGGCGGCGACGGCCGCTCGGTCGCCGTCCGGTCGCCGGGACGTTTCCGGCTGTTTTCTTGACTCGTTCCAGAAAGTGCGCGAGGGTGCCGGTATGCCGTCCCGCACCGATGCCGAGCGCGCCCTGCGCGCCGCGTCGCTGCGCGTGACGCGCCCCCGCCTGGCGGTGCTGTCCGCGGTCCACGAGAACCCCCACGCGGAGACCGACGTCATCGTCGGGGCCGTCCGCGAGGAGCTCGGGCAGGTCTCCACCCAGGCCGTCTACGACGTGCTGCGCGCGCTCACCGCTGCCGGGCTGCTGCGTCGCATCCAGCCGTCCGGCTCGGTCGCGCGCTACGAGTCCCGCGTCGGGGACAACCACCACCACGTCGTGTGCCGCTCCTGCGGGGCGATCGCCGACGTCGACTGCGCGGTGGGCCACCGGCCGTGCCTCGACGCCTCCGACGACCACGGCTTCACGATCGACGAGGCCGAGGTGACGTACTGGGGCCTGTGCCCCGAGTGCGCCGCCTGAGCCCCGCAGGCGAGCCCCCCCCGGGGCACACCGACTGCCAGACGAACCACCGCGAGAACCGAACCCACCGGACCACCGAAGAGAACGACGAGAGAGGTACCCCGAGTGAGCGAGCAGTCCGCCACGCAGCAGCACGGCAGCGAGAGCGAGAACCCGGCGATCCCCGCGCCCGAGCCCAAGGGCAACCGGCCGCAGACCAACCAGGACTGGTGGCCCAACCAGCTCGACCTGCGGGTGCTGCACCAGCACAACCCCGCGTCGAACCCCCTGGGCGCCTCCTTCGACTACAAGCAGGCCTTCGCGGGCCTGGACGTCGAGGCGCTGAAGGCGGACCTCACCGCCCTCATGACGGACTCCCAGGACTGGTGGCCGGCCGACTTCGGCCACTACGGCGGCCTGTTCATCCGCATGAGCTGGCACTCGGCGGGCACCTACCGCATCGAGGACGGCCGCGGCGGTGGCGGCCAGGGCGCGCAGCGCTTCGCCCCGCTCAACAGCTGGCCCGACAACGCCAACCTCGACAAGGCCCGTCGCCTGCTGTGGCCGATCAAGCAGAAGTACGGCTCGGCGATCTCCTGGGCCGACCTGCTCGTCCTCGCCGGCAACGTCGCCCTGGAGTCCATGGGCTTCGAGACGTTCGGCTTCGGGTTCGGGCGCGAGGACATCTTCGAGCCCGAGGAGATCTACTGGGGCCCGGAGAGCACATGGCTGGGCGACGAGCGCTACAGCGGTGACCGGGAGCTGTCCAACCCTCTCGGCGCGGTCCAGATGGGCCTGATCTACGTCAACCCGGAGGGCCCCAACGGCGAGCCCGACCCGCTGAAGGCCGCGCGCGACATCCGCGAGACGTTCCGCCGCATGGCGATGAACGACGAGGAGACGGTGGCCCTGATCGCCGGCGGCCACTCCTTCGGCAAGACCCACGGCGCGGCCTCGGCGGAGTACGTCGGGCGCGAGCCGGAGGGCTGCCCCATCGACCACCAGGGCCTGGGCTGGAAGAACACCTACGGCTCCGGCAAGGCCGGCGACACCATCACCAGCGGCCTCGAGGTGACCTGGAGCGCGACGCCGACCCAGTGGGGCGCGGGCACCGGCTTCTTCGACCGCCTCTTCGGGCACGAGTGGGAGCTCACCAAGAGCCCCGCGGGCGCGTGGCAGTGGGTGGCCAAGGACGCCGACGAGATCACCCCCGACGCGTTCGACCCGGCCAAGAAGCACCGCCCGACGATGCTCACGACCGACCTGGCGCTGCGCGTGGACCCGGACTACGAGCCCATCTCCCGGCGGTTCCACGAGAACCCCGACGAGTTCCGGCTCGCGTTCGCGAAGGCCTGGTACAAGCTGCTCCACCGCGACATGGGCCCGGTCTCGCGCTTCCTCGGGCCCTGGGTCCCGGAGGCCCAGGTGTGGCAGGACCCCGTCCCGGCCGTCGACCACGAGCTCGTGGACGCGTCCGACGTCGAGGAGCTCAAGACGGCGCTGCTGGCGTCCGGCCTGACCGTCACCCAGCTCGCCGAGACCGCGTGGGCCTCGGCGGCCAGCTTCCGCGGCACCGACAAGCGGGGTGGCGCCAACGGCGCCCGCATCCGCCTCGAGCCGCAGCGCAGCTGGGAGGCGAACAACCCCGAGCAGCTTGCCCGGGCGCTCGAGGCGCTCGAGGCTGTGCAGCGCGAGTTCAACGACAAGCAGACCGGCGGCAAGCGCATCTCGCTCGCCGACCTCATCGTCCTCGGCGGCGTCGCCGCGGTGGAGCAGGCCGCCCGTGCGGGTGGCCACGAGGTCAGCGTGCGGTTCACCCCCGGCCGTACCGACGCGAGCCAGGAGCAGACGGACGTCGAGTCGTTCGCCGTCCTCGAGCCGCGGGCCGACGGCTTCCGCAACTACGTCCGAGAGGGCGAGAAGCTGCCGCTGGAGACGCTGCTTCTCGACCGCGCGTACATGCTGCAGCTCTCCGCGCCGGAGATGACGGTGCTCGTCGCCGGTCTGCGTGCGCTCGGCGTCTCCGCGGGCGACGGGAAGCACGGCGTCCTCACCGACCGCGCCGGGGCCCTGACGAACGACGTGCTCGTCAACCTCCTCGCGCCCGGCACCGAGTGGAAGGCCTCGCAGACCGACCCGAACGTCTACGAGGTCAAGGACGCCGCCACCGGTGAGACGAAGTGGACCGCCACCCCGGTCGACCTCGTCCTCGGCTCGAACTCGCAGCTGCGGGCGATCGCCGAGGTCTACGCCGGTGCCGACGCCCGGGAGAAGTTCGTCCAGGACTTCGCCGCCGCGTGGGCCAAGGTCATGGAGCTCGACCGCTTCGACCTGCGCTGACCCCACTGCCGGGCGCGGGCCCGGCCTCCCACACGCGTGTGCCGCGTGGTCGCCTCGACCACGCGGCACACGCGCGTCCGGGGCCGCCGCCGAGGGGTGGGGCCGGCGGGTGAGGGCGGTGCGTGAGGTCGCTGGGCGGGGCACAGCCGGCCGTGGGTAAGGACTGTGCCAAGGAACCCCCACCGCCCCGGGGCGCGCTGCTAGGTTGCGCTCGCTTCATCAACGCCCAGGGGAGGGACGGCGCACATGCGCGCACGACTTTCGCGGGTCGGGGGGATCGTCGCGGCGGCCGTGCTGGCCACCGGTGTCCTCGCCGCACCCGCGCACGCGGAGACCACGACCATCACCGGAACCATCACCGCGGCCGACACGGGGTCACCCGTCGCTGCCTGCGTCGCCGTCTACGACACCAGCTACGACGCGGCGGCCTACACGTGCACCGACGACGGGGGCCACTACACCGCCGACGGGCTGACGGCCGGTGCCTCCTACAAGGTGTGGGTCGACGCCCAGGACAGCACCTACCGCAGCGGCTGGGCCGACGGCGCCGACGCGTTCGAGACGACGACGGCCTACACCGCACCGGCCACCGTGGACGCCTCGCTCCAGCTGGCCAGGGCGGTCGGCGACGGCACCATCAGTGGCACGCTCACGGCCGCCGACACCGGGGCCCCGATCCAGGGCTGCCTCGACCTCTGGACCGACACCGGGGACTACCTCGAGACCAGCTGCGAGGTCGGCGAGGACGGCTCCTGGCAGTTCACCCGGCTGTCCGAGGACGTGGGGTACACGATCCACGCGACGACCTGGGACGGCGAGCACGTCGGCGAGTGGTACGACGGCAAGGCCGGTCAGCAGGACGCGACCGTCCTGCACGCCCCGGCGACCGTGGCCATCGCCCTCGACCTGGGCGCCCACCTCAGGGGGACCCTCCTGCGCCCCGACGGGGCCCCCGCGTCGTGGGTCAACGTCTCACCCGAGCCGGTGGACGGCTCCAGCGCCCCGGACGGCGCGTACACCGACGAGGACGGCCACTGGGACGCGCTCGTCCCTGCCGGCACGTACCGCGTGCGCTTCGACGCCTACCCGGCCGTCCAGTGGGCCTTCGGGAAGGAGACCGCTGCCGAGGCGGACGCCGTGACCGTGTCGCCCGGTGCGACCGCCACGGTCGACGACCGGCTCCTGCCCGGGGCAACGGTCGCAGGCCGCATCACCGCGGACGGGACGCGGGCCCCGGTGGAGGGTGCCTGTGTCGACGTCGTGGCGCTCCGGTTCGACGGCGACGTCAGCGTGGCCCAGGCCTGCACCGACTCCGACGGGCGGTACAGCGTCGACGTACCCGTGAAGGGCACCTTCGCCGTCAAGGTCACCGATCCCCAGGGTCGCTTCGCCGGGGAGTATGCCGGCAACACGCGCAAGCGCGACCGGGCGACGACGTACACCCTCGCGCGGGGTGACACCGTCACGGTCGATGCCGGGCTGGCGCCCGGGGCGCAGGTCACCGGCACGGTGGTGGACTCGGTGACCGGTCGCCCGGTCGCGAACGTGTGCCCCTTCGCCTACCTGGGCAACGCCGGCGCCGCGGACCCGTGGAGCACCAAGGAGTGCTCGAACGACCGAGGCGTCTGGACCCTGCGTGGGCTTCCCGCCGGGTCGTACGCGGTGCGCCTGGACGGTGGCCCGGGCAGCCCGTACGCGGGGACCTGGGCCTTCAAGGCCGCCACCCAGGCCAGCGCCGATCTCATCACGGTCGACACGGGTCAGGTCAAGGCGGTCCGGCCGGTCAAGGTATCCACAGGTGGCACGGTGAGCGGGGTCGTGACCGACCCCGCCGGCCAGCCCGTCGAGGGCGCCTGGGTGTCGATCGACGACGGGTGGCCGGGTAGGGCCGGGCCGGGGGAGGGTCGCTACACCGCCCAGACCGACGCGCAGGGGCGGTACACCATCACCGGTGCCCCCCTCGGTGACCACCCGGTCTTCGTGTACTCCGGCTACGGCTCGGACCTGGCGCCCGAGTGGTCCGGGAACTCCGCGACCAAGGCCGGGGCCTCGACGATCCGGATCCGTGCCGGGAGGACCACGGACTTCGACGCGCAGCTGGCACCGGGTGCCCACATCAGCGGGGACGTCCTGACCGCGTCGGGTACGCCCTCGACCGACTACTGGCTCGGGTTCGTCTACGCCGCCGACGGCACCTACATCGGTGACTTCGACGTCTACGGCGGCAACACCTTCACCACCACCGCCCTGCCGGCCGGGCGCTTCACCCTGCGCCTGGAGAACGCCGACACCGGGCAGACGACGTGGTACGACGGCGCGGCCACCAGGCGCGACGCGACTCGCGTCCGGGTCACCGAGGGCGGCCAGGCGCAGGTGACGGTGCACCTGCCCTGACCGGTCCCGCACAGGGGTATGCCGCGTGGTCGCCTCGACCACGCGGCATACCCCTGTCTCGCGCAGGCTCGCCCGGGCGTCGTCGCGCCGGGAGGGTCAGGGGTACCCCGTGAAGGTCAGCGGTAGTTGGTGAAGGTCAGGGCGACGTCGAGGTCGTCCTTGCCCTTGAGCAGCGCCTGCACCGCCTGGAGGTCGTCGCGCGACTTGCTGGTGACCCGCAGCTCGTCGCCCTGGATCTGGGACTTGACCGACTTGGGGCCCTCGTCGCGGATGATCTTGTTGATCTTCTTGGCGTTCTCCTGGCTGATGCCCTCCTTGAGGCCCAGCTCGAGGCGGTACTCCTTGCCGGACAGCTGCGGCCCGCGCTCGGGGACGTCGAGGTGCTTGAGCGAGACCTTGCGCTTGACCAGCCAGGTCTGGAAGACGTCGAGGACGGCGTTGGCGCGCTCCTCGGTGTTCGCCTTGATGATGACCTTGTCCTGGCCGCTGGCCTCGATCGAGGCGCCGACGTTCTTGAAGTCGTACCGCGTGGCGACCTCGCGGGCGGCGCTGTTGAGGGCGTTCGCGACCTCCTGGTGGTCGATCTTGCTGACGATGTCGAACGAGCTGTCGGCCATGGGTGGGTCCTTCCTGTGGCGCCGGAGGCCCGGTGCGGGCAGCCCACGTCGGCGCCGGTTTCGGCAATCGTGGTGGTCCTTGCTATCCTTCCACGCGCACCAGGCGGGTTGCCCGAGCGGCCAATGGGAGCGGACTGTAAATCCGTCGCGAAAGCTACGAAGGTTCGAATCCTTCACCCGCCACCCCGTGCATCGAAGGGCCCCCGACCAGCGGAGACGCCGGTCGGGGGCCCTTTTCGACCTACCGGGCTGGTCCCGGCGGCTCGCGTAGCGGTTTCGGCGAGGCCCGCGGCCGCATCCTCCCTGCGCGGACTGACTCACGTCCCGCCGAAGGCGCCGTTCATGCCGGGGGCGTTGCCGTCCCTGGTGTGCAGTGAGGCGTGCCAGCGCTGGCCGTACTCGCTGTCGTCGTGCTCGGGCGGTGGTTCGGGGTCGGAGCCGTCCCAAGCCGCGTAGCCGCCGAAGAGGCCGAATGCCGCCTCGCTGTTGATCGCCTCACGAGCCAGGGCGTGCAGCGTGGTCGCAGGCAGGGTCCCGGTGAGGGCTCCCGGACGCTGTCGCTCCCCGGCGGCGCACAGATGGGCCAGAGCGGTGATGTCGTCCGATCTCAGGTGGGCGCCGGTGAGCAGGTGGGCCTGCACCGTGGTCAGGACGACCTGTCGAGCGTCGGGACCGATCACCTCCAACGCTTCGACGAGGACGTGCTCGAGGGCGTCGACGGGCGCCGTGCGTAGCAGGTAGCGGTACTGGCGAACGACTTGGTCATCGGCCTCGGGCCCGGTCGGGTCAGCGCCGTGTCGGTCGGGTCGTCCGAGTCGGCTCATGCGTGCTCCTCGTGGATGCGACTGCCGGCCCGGGGTCACGTAGCCAGTCGAGGCTGCGATGGGGCTGGGCCGGAATCAAGTGTTCCACCGCCCGGGGAAACCGGTCCTCCATCGTGGGGCGTAGACGGCGCCCGGGGTCCTGTTCTGCGCCGTTTGCGTGAGGTGGGCGGCACCGACGGAAGCCACCATGAGGAAATGGCCGACCGCACCGTGCCTGTCGCCGCGGCGGTCCGAGAAGCCCCAGTCCTCGACCCCGGGCACTCGGCCACGTGGGCGTTCATCGGCCGTTGGGCGGCATACCTGGGTGCGTTCGGGTTGTTCACCGAGTCGATCCTCTTCCTGCTGGACTCCCTGAACATCCTCACCCCGGCAGTGCGGGAGCCGGCTGCCGGGCGCAGTGCCGACCTCCGGGTGGCCGCTCACTACGAAGGGTGGTTCGCGCGTCAGCACGCCATCTGGTGGGACATCGCGCTACGGGACAGCCTCGGTCCGCTGGGGCTGCTGTCGCTCGTGGTCGCGGTGGTGGCGCTGGTCGGCTGGCTGCAGCGTCGCGACCCCGCCGCGGTGCTCCTGGTGGTGCTCTTCGGCATGGGCGCACTGCTCAGCGCGGTCAGCGACCTGGCGTACCTGAACCTGGTGAGCTACTGGCGCTTCGACTGGGGCCACGCGACGACGGTGAACATGATCGCCAGTGGGCGAGCGGTCGAGGCAATCGACTCCATCACGTTCTACCCGCAGGCCGCCGGCTTCCTCCTGCTCGCCCTGTCTCTCTGGTGCCTGTGGGTGCTGGCGCGGAGCGAGCCGCGCATTCCACGCTGGGCGGCTCGGGTGGCGTGTTCCGAGGCAGTGGCACTGCCGCTCGTCGTGCTCACGTCGATCGTCGGGCCGCAGGTGGTGTACTCGGTGCTGGCGTTCCTCACTGGGGTTCTCCTTGGACCGCTGTCGGCCATGGGCCTTGCCCGCACGCTCGGCCGCGACGTCGGGGCGCATGGCGACGGGTCTGGCGCTGACGTCAACTCGCTGGGTAGCGGGGCTTGACGAAGGGACGCCGCAGTCACCCGAGATGTGTTGCTCCCTGCCCGACGAGCACCGGCAGGCCGTCCTCGCGGCCATCCAGCGAGATCTGGTCACGGGCCAGCGGCTGCACTCCCACGACGCCGCTGGCACCCCGCCCACGAGGGCAAGGCCAAGGAGAGCGGCTTCATCGACGCCTACTGCGGAGGCAGGGGGGATTCCCCACCACGGTCAACGTCCCTGAATCCGGGTCCGCCGCCCTTGCCGGAGCCGCGCTGCCACACCAGAACCTCGAACCTCACCCGGCCGGCGCCTGGTGCTGCGGATGGCCGAGCGGGTCCGCCAGGGCACCAGCACGGTGCTCTCCGGAGCGGATCGGCCTAGCGTCCGGCCGGCGGCCCGTCCTGCCGCGGAATGGAGGCATGGGCGTGCGCGGTGGCGACCACGGCCGCGACCGTCGCCAGCTCGTCCTCGGTGCGTGGCCCGAAGAGCATGACGAAGCCGGCGGACAGCCGGGTGCCGGCCCACGGGTGGGGCACGCCCCATCCGTGGGCGACGAGGTCCGCCGCGTGGGCCGGGGGCAGGGCGAGGTGCATCGAGCCGTCGTACCCCGGGTGCAGGTGCGCGAACTCGCGGGCCTCGGGGACGAGGTATGCCGCGTCCGGCCCGGTGCCGCCGGGGAGCGTGAACGCGCGGGCACCCGGCACCGAGATGAGTGACGGTCCCACCTGCACCCCCTCGAGCGCGCTCACCAAGGCGAACAGCCGTTCCTGCAGCTCGGGCGGGGCGTTCTGCGACCGCTGCTGCTGCGGGATGTCCCACGAGACCTCGGGGGCCGTGCCCTCGCGCCGGGGGAGCCGACCGGAGCCGATGAGGTCCCACCTGACGTCCACCGGGGCGCCGACGGGAGCCCTGCCCTCGGACTCGAGGTGGACGAACCGCTCGCCGAGCCACGCCGCGAGCCGGCGCACGGTCGCCACGGCGAGTCCGTGCCCGCCGGGGTCACGTCGCCCGACGGTCGGGGCCCCGGACTCCGTGTGCAGCCACGACCAGGTGCGGTCGAGCAGCTCGCGGGGGATGACGTGGTCCGCCTCGCCCTGCGCCACGAGGACGGGGAGGTTGGCCAGGCGGCCGCGGTCGAGGGGCACGCCGGCGTCGAACGGGAGCGTCCCGTAGAGGATCGCCGCCCCGGCATACCGCCCGGGGTCGGAGAGCACGAGGCCGCCCGCGAAGGCGGCCCCGCCGCTGAAGCCGACGAGCACGACGGGCCGTCCGGCCGGCGCGACCCCGTCGAGCCACTCCCGGAACCACGCCATGGTCTCGGCGAGGGACGAGGCCACCGGGCGACCGATGCCGCGGTTGGCGAACCATGCGAAGCCGCCGCCCTCGGCGATCGGGGCGCGCACGGCGGCATACTCCACTCCTGCGGGGAGGTGGGCCGTGAGCCCGATGATCTCCTGCTCGTTCGAGCCGCGGCCGTGGAGCAGGACCACCAGCGGGGCTGACGGGTCGGCTGCTCCGCGGGTCGCCACGACCGGCGCCGGGAAGGTCGGCGCGGTCCTCATCAGGCGTCCTGCGGGACGAGCTCGGCGGCGGTGCGCACACCCGACCACCGGTCGACCTCGGCCGCGAGGTCGAGGCGCTCGACAGGGGCCGCGTGCTCGAACTCACCCCACGAAGCCCGCGGAAGCATCCACATGACCTCGAACTCGTTGCCGTCGGGGTCCTGGCCGTACAGGCTCTTGGTGGCGCCGTGGCTGGACTCGCCGGTGAGGGCGCCGAGGCGCAGCAGGGTGCTTCGGGCCTCGACGAGCTCGTCAACGGTGTCGACCTGCCAGGCGAGGTGGTAGAGCCCGAGCGCGCCGCGCGGTCGCGGCGGCTGCGGGCCCACGCCGAAGAGGCCGAGGTCGTGGTGGTTGCCCGAGCGGGGAAGTCGCAGGAAGGCGGCGTTGGCCCGGGGTTCCTGCGCGACGACCTGCATCCCGAAGGCCTGCCGGTAGAAGTCGAGACTGCGGTCGAGGTCGCTGACGAACAGGACGGCATGGTTGAGCCGGACTGCGTTGGCGGTCATGGTGCTGGGTTTCCTCTCGGGGGGTGCGGTGGTGTGCCGGGGGCGGGGGTCAGGCGACCACGCCGAAGCCGCCGGTCCACGAGATCTTCTCCGTGGCGGCCAGGGTGATCTGGAGGAAGCCGAGGGCCTCCAGCTCGCGGGCGCGGCGCAGGGTGCCCGCGTCGATCGCCTTGAGGCCACCGCTGGTGACGATGCCTGCCAGGGTCGCCTTGGCGTCTGCGTCGTCGCCGGCGATGAGGACCGTGGTCGTGAGCTCCCCGACGGTCCCGGAGGCCAGGGTGCCGGCGAAGTTGGTGTTGAACGCCTTGAGGACGTGGGACTGGGGGAGCGCCGCGGCCAGCTCGGCGGCCGCCGAGCCGTCGGCGGGAACGGTGAGCGAGTCGAAGGTCTCGAAGTCGAGCGGGTTGGTGATGTCGACCACGATGCGTCCGGCGAGCTCGCTGCCGTGCCGGGAGACGATGTCGCCGAGGGCGGAGTGCGGGACGGCGAGGACGACGACGTCACCGAAGCGGACGTCGGCGTCGTCCTTGCCGACGAAGGTGACGGTGTGGCCGCCGCGACCGGCGACCGCTGCGATCGCCTGGGCCATGGTGCCGGTGCCGAGAATCGAGATGTGAGCCATGAGGTGCCTCCTGGGAAGTGGTGCCGTTTTGGTTGTCGATACAAGTAACGTCAGGGTGTCGAAAGTTGTTCCTACAACTGAAGACGTTACGCTCGAGGGCATGACGACGCGATGGCTGGATCCGCAGGAGCGCGCAGCGTGGCTGCGGCTCGCGGCCGTGCTGGAGCTCCTTCCAGCCGCGCTGGACGCACAGCTGCGGCGGGACGCCGGGGTGAGCCACTTCGACTACTTCGTGCTGGCCATGCTCTCGGAGGCCCCGGAGCGCACCCTGCGCATGACCGCCCTCGCACAGCGGACGAGCGCGTCGCTTCCCCGCCTGTCCCACGTCGTGCACAAGCTGGAGAAGCGTGGCCTGGTCGAGCGGTTCCCGTGCCCGGAGGACCGGAGGGCGACGAACGCGCGGTTGACCGGCGTCGGATGGGACCTCGTGGTCGAGGCGGCACCCGATCACGTCGCGACGGTCCGCCGGCTGGTGATCGACGCCCTCACGCCGGCGCAGGTGGGACAGCTGGAGCGCATCGGCGATGCGGTGCTGGGCCGGCTGGACCCGGAGGGCCGGGTGCGATCCCTGCTGGACCCGGAGGGCCGGGTGCGATCCCTGCTGGACCAGGACGCTTCGCACGTGGACGCGCCCGGAACGAGTCGAGGGGCCTGATGCTCCGAATCATCCCGACCCAGGTCGTGTGCCGTGTCAACGGTCGGCCGAGAGTGCCGAGGTGGCGTACGCCTGCACCTGCGCGAGTGAGCGGCTGATCACGACCGTCACGACGTCGTGGCGAAGCCACGCATACACCACGCGCCGCGCGCCCGTCCTGTCCGTGGCGTCGGAGACTCCCACTCGCTGGCCGAGGACCCTCTGCTCGGTCGCCGGCGCGAAGGCGCCTGCGGCAGAGGCCAGCACTCCCTCGAGCAGGGGATTCTCGAACGCGGATCGCGAGGCGGAGGACCGGTTCTTCACCGTGGAGGGGTCGAGCTGGAACTCCACCAAGGTCACGGTCTCCCCACTGCCTCCATGGACCCAATGGACGGACGACCCCGTCACGAGACCGGGGATCCAAGCGTTCAGGCCGTCGACGGTCGCCGAGATGTCGATCCGGGCTGCTTCGGCTGGGGTGTAGTCCTCGTAGGAGAAATCCGAGACCTGGACCAGCGCCGGTTCCCCCGGCCGGGCGGGGTGCGACGGGCTCGCCTGACCCGAGCACGAACCCAGCGCCATCGCGGTGACGACCGCGCCCGCCGCCAACCACTTCCTCATCTGCCGCCCCCGTCGTCGTCCATGTGGGCTGTTCGCGCACAGCTGCCCGCGCGCATGCACGGGTGGTTGTCCGGGCACTCCCTAGCGCGGCCCCGTGTGACCACGCTCGATCTGCTGGCGCAGCGCGGTCAGGGGCGAACGTCCCGCGGTCGGCTCACCCGGTTTACGCGAACCCGCACGTCGGCGTCGCACGCAAGCGCGAGGCCCTCACGTCGCCGGCTTGCGGGACCATCGCCTCTGCACCGTCCGCCCCGGTGCCAGCCAGTCTGGGCGGCACGGGGTGTGGCCGGTCGGCCGGGCCCGGGGGGAGGTGGCCGCCATGACGACGGAGTGGAAGCAGGATCGTCCCACGGGGACGCAGGTCGAGGTGCCGGGCGAGGAGGGACCGTCGCCACACCGTCGGGGAGGGCGCAGGCGCTGGTGGATCGTCTTCTGGGTCGTGGTCGGCCTCCTCGTGCTGGCGCACCTCGGTGGCGGCTGGTACCTGTCCGGCCGCATCTACTCCAGCGCCCTGGCGTCGACGCCCGCGACCGGCACCCCGGCATACGACGACGTGAAGGTGAGTGCCCTCGGTGGGGGCAGGGTGACATTGCAGCGCCTGCCGGACGCGGCCGAGAACTTCGACGCCCCGGGCCGGTACGGCCTCGCCTGGCAGGGCGGAACGGGTGTCGTCGGTCCTGCCACCCGCAACGCGGACGGCACGGTGACCCGGCCGTTCGGCCTCGTCAGTGGCAGGGCTCCCACGGTGGGGCAGTCCGCCGCCGTCGATCGAGCGGTCTGGTTCACCCCTGAGGCGGCCACGGGCCGGACACCGACGTCGGTGGACATCGCCGGGATGCCGGCGTGGCTGTTCGGGTCCCGGGCAGGCGCCTCGACCGGCGCCACGGTCATCTTCGTTCACGGGCAGAACGGCACGCGGCTCGACGGGCTGCGTCTCACCCGGACCGCAATGGCCCGGAACGCGGTCCTCGACATCACGTACCGCAACGACGTCGGCGCGCCCAAGGACCCGTCGGGCCGGCTCGGGTACGGCGCGACGGAGTGGCGTGACCTCGACTCGGCCGTCCAGTGGGCCCTCGGGCACGGCGCGACGAGCGTCGTCCTGGCGGGACAGTCGATGGGGGGCGCGGTCGTTGCGGCCTTCATGGAGAACTCCCCGCGCCGCAGCGAGGTCACGGGCCTCATCCTGGACGCACCGGCGCTCTCGCTGGCCGACATGGTCACGTACGGCGCCCGCGACATGCTGCCGGGGAGCCGCGCAGTTCCCGCTTCCGTCCTGTGGTTCGGCGAGCGTTTCGCCAGTGCGCGGTTCGGGGTGGACTGGCAGGCGATCGACTACGTGCGCGACAGCTCGTGGGTACGGGTGCCGACCCTGGTCCTGCACGGGACGGCTGACCCGTCGGTCCCTGTCGAGCTGTCGCGCAGGCTTCACGCGGCTCGACCGGACCGGGTGCGGCTCGAGGAGTTCCCGGGCGCGCTCCATGCCGAGTCCTGGAACTTCGACAGCGCACGGTACGACGCGCTCGTGAGCGCCTTCCTGCGCAGGGTCGGCTGACTCCGTCAGGGGGCGGGCTCTGCGCGGCAGCCGCAGCTCTCCCGGTGCTCGATCTCCACGGGCAGCCGGACCACCCGGCGAGGGGCGAAGGGGTCCTCGAGCCGACGCATGAGCAGCTGCACGGCCTGCGCCCCCATGGCGTGGAACGGCTGGGCGGCGGCGGTGAGCGCGGGTGACATGGCGCTGGCCCACTCGAAGTCGTCGAACGTGACGAGCGCGACGTCCTGGGGGACGCGCCGGCCGCCCTGCTTGAGGGCCAGCAGCGCACCGATGGTCATCGCGTTGTTGCCGCTGAAGATCGCTGTCGGCGGCTCGTGGAGACGCAGCATGGCCGTGGTGCCCGCGCGTCCGCCGCCCACCGTCGAGTGGGCCGGGACGACGAGCCGAGGGTCCATCGGCACCCCTGCGAGCTCGTGCGCCCGGGCGTAGCCGCGCCTGCGCTCCTCGGTCGTCGACAGGCCCTCGAGCCCCGTGAGCATGCCCACGCGGCGGTGACCCAGCTCGAGCAGGTGCTCCACCAGCGCGACGGACACGGCCTCGTTCTCGGTGCCCACCTGGTCGCAGCGCACGTCGCTCATGCGGTCGACGAAGACGAACGGCGTCTCGTGCTTGCGCAGGAGCGGCAGGGTCTCGGACTGGAAGCCCGTGGTGGGGGCGATGACGATCGCCTCGACGTTGTGTGCCAACAACATCGACACGGCATCCGCCTCGCGCTGCACGTCGTCGTGGGTGTCGCACAGCAGCAGCGCGAACCCGGCGCGGCTCGCCTCGGACTCCACGCCCTGGATGAGCTCGGCGAAGTAGGGGCTGGAGGCGCCCGTGATGGCCAGGCCGATGGCGCGACCCGACCGCGTGCGGACGGCCATGGGCGGCGGCTCGTAGTCGAGGGTGCTCATCGCCTGCCGGACCCGGTCCCGGGTGTCGGGCGAGACGAAGCGGGTGCCGTTGACGACGTGGGACACCGTCGAGATCGAGACCCCCGCCAGCGTGGCGACGTCTGCGAGCCGAGGGGTACGCCGCGCGGGCTTCACCGTGGCATCGTCCCGGGACGCCGAGTTTTCGCGCAAGCATTTGCGCAAACCATTTTCCCGGGCGGCCGACGCTCCTACTGTGACGGAAGCCCGGAGGTATCACGCCGAAGGTCACGAGTCCCGACCAACGCCGCTTAGGCCTCGAACCAGGAGAACGCACATGAACCGGCACAGCAGGACGCGGACGGCTGCAGCGGCCGTCGCGCTCGCATCGACGACCGCCCTCGCCCTCGGGGCGTGCAGCACCACGAAGACGTCCGGCCCGGGTGCGGTCGGCAGCAGCGGAGGATCCAAGGGCCCGATCAAGATCGGGCTCGTGACCAAGACCGACAGCAACCCCTACTTCGTCAAGCTGCGGGAGTCGGCCAAGGCCGAGGCGCAGAAGAACGGTGACACCCTGATCGCCCTCGCCGGCAAGTTCGACGGCGACAACGCGGGGCAGGTCACCGCCATCGAGAACCTCGTCCAGCAGGGCGTCAAGGGCATCCTCATCACCCCGAGCAACTCGGCCGGCGTGCTGGGGGCCATCAAGAAGGCGCAGGACGCCGGCGTCATCGTGATCGCGCTCGACACGGCGACCACGCCGCCCGACGCGGTCGCGGCGACCTACGCCACCAACAACGAGCAGGCCGGCAAGCTGCTCGGCCAGTACGTCAAGGCTCGCCTCGGCAGCACCAAGCCGCAGATCGTCGCGATGGACCTCGACCCCAGCGCCTCGGTCGGCATCCAGCGGCACAACGGCTTCCTCGAGGGGATGGGCCTGCCGCTCCAGACCCCGGACATCATCGGCAGCGCCCTGACGCAGGGTGACCAGACCAAGGCCCAGGCGGCCATGGAGAACCTCCTGCAGCGCGTCGGCGGCCAGGTCAACGTCGTGTACGACATCAACGAGCCGGCCGCCCGGGGCGCCTACCAGGCCCTCAAGGAGAAGGGCATCGCCGACAAGGTGCTCGTCGGCGCGATCGACGGCGGCTGCGCCGGCGTGCAGAACGTCAAGGACGGCCAGTTCGTCGCCACCGTGATGCAGTTCCCGAAGAAGATGGCCGAGGACGGCGTCAACGCCGTCGTCGAGTACGCCAAGTCGGGCACCAAGCCCAGCGGCTTCATCGACACCGGCGCCACCCTCATCACCGACAAGCCCGTTCCCGGTCTCGCGTCCAAGGACACGACCTGGGGCGCCGCGAACTGCTGGGGCTGACGATGTCGACCACCTCGGGAACCGCCGCCCAGCACCGGGGCCGCGGCGACGGCATACGCCGGGCCTTCGCCCGCAACCCCGTCCTCGGGCCGACGGCCGCGCTCGTCATCGCCATCGCGTTCTTCTCGGTCAGCACGAGCACGTTCTTCAACATCGACAACTTCTCGCTGATCGTCCAGCAGTCCGTCGTCATCGGGACCCTCGCGCTGGGCCAGACGCTGGTCATCCTCACGGCCGGCATCGACCTCGCGAACGCGGCGATCGCCGTCTTCGGGACGCTCCTGCTGACCCGGCTGACGATCGGCGGCCTGCCCAGCGGCCTGGCCATCCTCGCCGGCCTCGTGGCCTGCACCATCGCGGCGACCATCTCGGGCCTGCTCGTCACCAGGGTCAAGCTGCCCCCGTTCATCGTCACCCTCGGCATGCTCGCCGTGATGACCGCGGTGACGAACCTCTACAGCACGGGCACCACCTTCGCGGTCCCGGACGGCGCGCTCACGTGGCTCGGCACGTCGCTCTACCTCTTCGGGCGCGTCCAGTTCACGCTCGGCATGATCCTCGCGGCGATCCTGTTCGCGGTCATGTGGTTCGTCCTGGGCAAGACGGCGTGGGGCAGGCACGTGTATGCCGTGGGCAACGAGCCCGAGGCGGCCCGCCTCACCGGGATCCATATCGACCGGACCCTCGTGAGCGTCTACCTCGTGGCCGGGCTGATCTACGGGTTCGCCGCGTGGATGGCTCTGGGCCGGACGCCGACGGCCGACCCCAACGCCTACCAGACCGGCAACCTCGACAGCATCACCGCGGTCGTCATCGGCGGCACGAGCCTGTTCGGTGGGCGTGGTGGCGTCGTCGGCACGGTGGTCGGTGCCCTCATCGTGGCGATCCTGCGCAGTGGCCTGACCCAGATGGGCATCGACTCCAACTACCAGAACCTCGCGACCGGCGTGCTCGTCATCGCAGCCGTCGCGTTCGACCAGGCGACCCGCAGGAGGGCGTGATGGACACCGTGACGCGAAGCGAGACCGCACCGGGCGGCACGGCCACCCGTGAGCCCGTGATGACCGGCCGCGGCCTGGTCAAGCGGTACGGCCACGTGACGGCCATCAACGGCGCGGACTTCGACCTGTACCCGGGCGAGGTCCTGGCCATCGTCGGCGACAACGGAGCCGGCAAGTCGAGCCTGGTCAAGGCGCTCACCGGCGCCCTGCAGCCCGACGCGGGGACCATCACCCTCGACGGCGACGAGGTCCGGTTCCACTCGCCGATCGACGCGCGCCGCAAGGGGATCGAGACCGTCTACCAGACCCTGGCGGTGGCGCCGGCCCTCGACATCGCGAGCAACCTCTTCCTCGGGCGCGAGCGGCGGCGGGAGGGCGTGCTCGGCCGGTTCCGGCTGCTCGACAAGAAGGGCATGCGCGCCGCGGCCCGCGACGAGCTCAACTCGCTCGGCATCGCCACCATCCAGGACATCTCCCAGACCGTCGAGACGCTCTCGGGCGGCCAGCGGCAGGCGGTGGCCGTGGCCCGGGCGGCGATGTTCGGCAGCAAGGTCGTCATCATGGACGAGCCGACCGCTGCCCTCGGCGTCCGCGAGACGGCGCAGGTGCTCGAGCTCATCCGGCGGATCAAGGAGCGGGGGCTCCCGGTCGTCCTCATCAGCCACGACATGCCTGCGGTGTTCGAGGTGTCCGACCGCATCCACGTCCACCGGCTCGGGCGGCGTGCCGGCGTGGTCGAGCCGAGCCGGGTGTCCATGAGCGACGTCGTGTCGTTCATCACCGGTGCGGAGGAGATCCCTGCGGACGTCGACATCGCCGGTGCCGGTGCCGGTGCCGGTGCCGGGCGAGGGGGTGGGCCGTCGTGACCGTCGTGGTGGGCTACATCCCCACCCCGGAGGGCCTGGCGGCGGTGGACCACGCGATCGAGTTCGCCGAGCGGGAGCGCGCGCGCCTCGTCGTCGTGAACACCGGCCACCACGGCGACAACGCCCACGCGCTGTTCGCCACGGCCGCCGACCTCGACGCCCTGGACGCCAAGCTGGACGGCCTCGGGATCGAGCACGAGATCCGGCAGCCCACGGCAGCGTCCTCGGCCGCGCAGGAGATCCTCGCCGCGGCCGAGGAGGTGTCGGCCGAGCTCATCGTCATCGGGATCCGCCGGCGCTCGCCCGTCGGGAAGCTCGTCACGGGCAGCACCGCCCAGCGGGTGCTGCTCGACGCCGAGTGCGCGGTGCTCGCGGTCAAGGCCCCGTGAGCGCGCAGGCCCCGCCCGTCGCGCCACGGGACGTCGAGCACCTCCGCGACCTCATCGGTCGGATGCGGGCTGCCTCACCACCCGGGCGGCGCACGATCGTCGGGGTGGTCGGCGAGCCCGGTGCCGGCAAGTCGACCCTGGTTGCGGAGCTCGCCGAGGCCCTGGGGCCCGAAGCCGCACCCGTTCCGATGGACGGTTTCCACCTCTCCAACAAGGTGCTGGACGACCTGGGGCTGCGCGAGCGCAAGGGAGCGCCCGAGACCTTCGACGCGCACGGCTTCGTCCAGCTCCTCGAGCGGCTGCGCGACCAGCGCGAGGACGTCGTCTACGCGCCGGAGTTCCTCCGCGAGCACGACGAGTCCATCGCCGGCCGCATCGCCGTCACGCGTGACACCCCCGTCGTGCTGGTGGAGGGCAACTACCTCCTGCTCGACGAGCACCCGTGGCTGCAGGTGCGCCAGCACCTCGACGCGGTCTGGTTCCTCGACCTCGACCACGACGAGCGACTGCGCCGGCTCGCGCTGCGGCACCGGTCCTTCGGCCGTGCCGAGGCCCAGGCCTGGGAGCGGGCGCGGACCCACGACCAGGTCAACGCCGAGCTGGTCCGGCGCACCCGCGTCCGCGCGGACCTCGTGG